>NZ_JBQZXE010000068.1:0-20579 GCF_053555855.1 Shigella sp. SIG3 | reverse complement strand
CAGCCCTTGAGCTGCCGTTTTTTTATTCTGTTAGTTGTGAAACTGAAGCGATTTAGTCACTATCGATCTCATCAAATATGGCTCGCTTTGAGATATTCCTCAAGTAAAAAAACACCTCTTCCTGCGATTTCTCACAAAAAAGATTCGTTGACAAAAAGTGACAAAATTATGAGATTTCCATCACACATTTTGACATCAGGAACGGTATGCTGAATTCACCAAGACGGGAAGACAAGAGGTAAAATTTATGACAATGAACATTACCAGCAAACAAATGGAAATTACTCCGGCCATCCGCCAACATGTCGCAGACCGTCTCGCCAAACTGGAAAAATGGCAAACACATCTGATTAATCCACATATCATTCTGTCCAAAGAGCCACAAGGGTTTGTTGCTGACGCCACCATCAATACACCTAACGGCGTTCTGGTTGCCAGTGGTAAACATGAAGATATGTACACCGCAATTAACGAATTGATCAACAAGCTGGAACGGCAGCTCAATAAACTGCAGCACAAAGGCGAAGCACGTCGTGCCGCAACATCGGTGAAAGACGCCAACTTCGTCGAAGAAGTTGAAGAAGAGTAGTCCTTTATATTGAGTGTATCGCCAACGCGCCTTCGGGCGCGTTTTTTGTTGACAGCGTGAAAACAGTACGGGTACTGTACTAAAGTCACTTAAGGAAACAAACATGAAACACATACCGTTTTTCTTCGCATTCTTTTTTACCTTCCCCTGAATGGGAGGCGTTTCGTCGTGTGAAACAGAATGCGAAGACGAACAATAAGGCCTCCCAAATCGGGGGGCCTTTTTTATTGATAACAAAAAGGCAACACTATGACATCGGAAAACCCGTTACTGGCGCTGCGAGAGAAAATCAGCGCGCTGGATGAAAAATTATTAGCGTTACTGGCAGAACGGCGCGAACTGGCCGTCGAGGTGGGAAAAGCCAAACTGCTCTCGCATCGCCCGGTACGTGATATTGATCGTGAACGCGATTTGCTGGAAAGATTAATTACGCTCGGTAAAGCGCACCATCTGGACGCCCATTACATTACTCGCCTGTTCCAGCTCATCATTGAAGATTCCGTATTAACTCAGCAGGCTTTGCTCCAACAACATCTCAATAAAATTAATCCGCACTCAGCACGCATCGCTTTTCTCGGCCCCAAAGGTTCTTATTCCCATCTTGCGGCGCGCCAGTATGCTGCCCGTCACTTTGAGCAATTCATTGAAAGTGGCTGCGCCAAATTTGCCGATATTTTTAATCAGGTGGAAACCGGCCAGGCCGACTATGCCGTCGTACCGATTGAAAATACCAGCTCCGGTGCCATAAACGACGTTTACGATCTGCTGCAACATACCAGCTTGTCGATTGTTGGCGAGATGACGTTAACTATCGACCATTGTTTGTTGGTCTCCGGCACTACTGATTTATCCACCATCAATACGGTCTACAGCCATCCGCAGCCATTCCAGCAATGCAGCAAATTCCTTAATCGTTATCCGCACTGGAAGATTGAATATACCGAAAGTACGTCTGCGGCAATGGAAAAGGTTGCACAGGCAAAATCACCGCATGTTGCTGCGTTGGGAAGCGAAGCTGGCGGCACTTTGTACGGTTTGCAGGTACTGGAGCGTATTGAAGCAAATCAGCGACAAAACTTCACCCGATTTGTGGTGTTGGCGCGTAAAGCCATTAACGTGTCTGATCAGGTTCCGGCGAAAACCACGTTGTTAATGGCGACCGGGCAACAAGCCGGTGCGTTGGTTGAAGCGTTGCTGGTACTGCGCAACCACAATCTGATTATGACCCGTCTGGAATCACGCCCGATTCACGGTAATCCATGGGAAGAGATGTTCTATCTGGATATTCAGGCCAATCTTGAATCAGCGGAAATGCAAAAAGCATTGAAAGAGTTAGGGGAAATCACCCGTTCAATGAAGGTATTGGGCTGTTACCCAAGTGAGAACGTAGTGCCTGTTGATCCAACCTGATGAAAAGGTGCCGGATGATGTGAATCATCCGGCGCTGGATTATTACTGGCGATTGTCATTCGCCTGACGCAATAACACGCGGCTTTCACTCTGAAAACGCTGTGCGTAATCGCCGAACCAGTGCTCCACCTTGCAGAAACTGTCAATAAACGCCTGCTTATCGCCCTGCTCCAGCAACTCAATCGCCTCGCCGAAACGCTTATAGTAACGTTTGATTAACGCCAGATTACGCTCTGACGACATAATGATGTCGGCATAAAGCTGCGGATCCTGAGCAAACAGTCGCCCGACCATCGCCAGCTCAAGGCGGTAAATCGGCGAAGAGAGCGCCAGAAGTTGCTCAAGCTGAACATTTTCTTCTGCCAAGTGCAGCCCGTAAGCAAAAGTAGCAAAGTGGCGCAGAGCCTGAATAAACGCCATATTCTGATCGTGCTCGACAGCGCTAATACGATGCAACCGAGCGCCCCAGACCTGAATTTGCTCCAGAAACCATTGGTATGCTTCCGGCTTACGTCCATCACACCAGACCACAACTTGCTTTGCCAGGCTACCGCTGTCCGGGCCGAACATCGGGTGTAACCCCAGTACCGGGCCATCGTGCGCCGCCAGCATGGCCTGTAATGGTCCATTTTTCACTGATGCCAGATCAACCAGAATACAATCTTTCGGTAAAGGCGGTAATTTGCCGATAACTTGCTCAGTAACGTGGATTGGCACACTAACAATCACCATTCCGGCATCGGCAACAATATCAGCCGCTCGATCCCAGTCATGTTGCTCCAGAATCCGCACCTGATAACCCGATAGTGTCAGCATCTTCTCGAACAGGCGTCCCATCTGACCGCCACCGCCGACGATAACCACCGGACGCAGTGACGGACAAAGTGTTTTAAATCCTTTGTCGTTTTCACTGGAGTAAGATTCACGCATCACCCGACGCAAAACATCCTCAATCAGATCTGGCGGTACACCCAGAGCTTCCGCCTCTGCACGACGCGAGGCCAACATAGATGCCTCGCGCTCCGGAACATAAATAGGCAGTCCAAAGCGGCTTTTCACCTCGCCCACTTCAGCAACCAGTTCCAGACGCTTCGCTAATAAATTCAGCAGCGCTTTATCGACTTCATCAATTTGATCGCGTAATGCAGTCAATTCAGCAACCATAATAAACCTCTTAAGCCACGCGAGCCGTCAGCTGCCCGTTCAGATCCTGATGAATTTCACGCAGCAAGGCATCGGTCATTTCCCAGCTAATGCAGGCATCGGTTACGGATACACCGTATTTCATTTCACTGCGCGGTTGCTCAGAAGACTGATTGCCCTCGTGGATATTACTTTCGATCATCAGACCAATAATTGAGCGATTGCCATCTTTGATTTGAGCAACCACGGATTCTGCCACCGCAGGCTGACGGCGATAATCTTTATTGGAATTACCGTGGCTGCAATCTACCATCAGAGACGGGCGCAGTCCCGCCTGTTCCATCTCTTTTTCACATTGCGCAACATCCGCAGGGCTATAGTTCGGCGCTTTACCACCGCGCAGGATCACATGCCCGTCCGGATTCCCCTGAGTTTGTAGCAACGCAACCTGCCCTGCCTGGTTAATGCCAACAAAACAGTGCGGCTGGGCGGCGGCGCGCATAGCATTAATTGCTGTTGCCAGACTGCCGTCGGTGCCGTTTTTAAAACCAACCGGCATGGAAAGCCCGGAGGCCATTTCACGGTGAGTTTGCGATTCCGTTGTACGAGCACCAATTGCTGACCAGCTAAACAGATCGCCCAGGTATTGCGGGCTATTCGGATCTAACGCTTCCGTCGCCAGTGGCAGTCCCATATTCACCAGCTCAAGCAACAATTTACGCGCGATCTGCAGCCCGGCTTCTACATCAAAAGAGCCATCCATATGGGGATCGTTAATTAACCCTTTCCAGCCGACAGTGGTACGGGGTTTTTCAAAATAGACGCGCATTACCAGATAGAGGCTATCGCTGACCTCTGCGGCAAGAGCTTTAAATCGACGAGCATATTCCAGAGCAGTTTCCGGATCATGAATGGAACAAGGACCACATACTACCAGCAGACGAGGATCGCGCCCGGCGATAATATCTGAAATGGTTTTACGCGAGTCAGCAATCTGGGCTTCTTGTTGCAGGCTCAATGGAAAAGCGGCCTTCAGTTGTTCCGGAGTCATTAAAACCTGTTCGTCGGTAATATGTACGTTATTCAGCGCGTCTTTATGCATGATGGCGATCCTGTTTATGCTCGTTTGCGATAGTTGATCCTCAGCGAGGATGACGTAACGATAACACATAAAGTAAAGTTTTCAATCCATATTTCGTACATTTTTATTTACACAGGCAATTTAGTCGCGCTTTCAACCCTTGCTTCTGTATATATAAATTTACACCCCTTTAAAAACAATCCGCTATGCTTTGAAAAAGGAGAAAGAAATGATGAAAAAGTTTATCGCCCCCTTGTTGGCTTTACTGGTTAGCGGATGTCAGATTGATCCTTATACTCACGCGCCAACCTTGACCAGCACCGACTGGTATGATGTCGGTATGGAAGATGCGATATCGGACAGCGCCATAAAAGATGACGATGCATTTAGCGATTCACAGGCGGATCGCGGTCTATACCTTAAAGGATATGCCGAAGGGCAAAAGAAAACTTGCCAGACCGATTTTACTTATGCCCGGGGACTTTCCGGTAAAAGCTTTCCTGCCAGCTGCAACAATGTTGAAAATGCCAGCCAACTGCATGAAGTATGGCAAAAAGGGGCTGATGAAAATGCCAGCACAATACGATTAAATTAATTAAAACCCCACAAATAAATTAAACATAAGATTTTACTCATTGTGTTTTATTTCTCACATTGATGACGGTCGCATGAAAAAATGATATTTTAATGAGCATCCTGAAAAAATATCGATGCATTTCGAGCGAAGATGGTGGGGATCCCTGAATGCGTTTTTCTCACCGACTGTTCTTACTTCTGATTCTCCTGCTGACGGGAGCACCAATACTCGCTCAAGAGCCTTCTGACGTTGCGAAAAACGTGCGTATGATGGTTTCCGGTATTGTCAGTTACACCCGCTGGCCTGCGCTATCAGGGCCACCAAAGTTATGTATCTTTTCATCTTCACGTTTTAGTACCGCCCTACAAGAGAATGCCGCGACATCTTTGCCTTATCTGCCTGTCATCATTCACACTCAACAAGAGGCGATGATTTCAGGCTGCAATGGTTTTTATTTTGGCAACGAGTCACCGACATTCCAGATGGAATTAACCGAACAATATCCGTCAAAGGCGTTATTATTAATTGCCGAACAAAATACCGAGTGCATTATTGGTAGCGCCTTTTGTCTGATCATCCACAATAATGACGTCAGATTTGCCGTAAACCTGGATGCCTTATCGCGTAGCGGTGTAAAGGTCAACCCGGATGTCTTAATGCTCGCACGGAAGAAAAATGATGGATAACGATAATTCTCTTAATAAGCGCCCCACGTTTAAAAGAGCATTACGCAACATCAGTATGACCAGCATATTTATCACTATGATGTTGATCTGGTTGCTGCTTTCCGTGACCTCGGTGCTGACCCTGAAACAGTACGCGCAAAAAAACCTGGCACTGACAGCAGCAACAATGACTTACAGTCTGGAAGCAGCTGTCGTTTTTGCCGATGGCCCTGCAGCAACTGAAACACTGGCAGCGCTGGGCCAGCAAGGGCATTTTCAACTGCAGAAGTACGTGATAAGCAGCAAAATATTCTGGCATCCTGGCATTACCCCCGTAAGGATCCAGGCGATACTTTCAGCAATTTCATAAGCCACTGGCTCTTCCCTGCCCCCATCATTCAGCCGATTCGTCACAATGGTGAAACCATTGGCGAAGTACGCTTAACCGCTCGCGACAGTTCAATTAGCCATTTTATCTGGTTTTCACTCGCCGTACTGACCGGTTGTATTCTGCTGGCATCAGGCATCGCAATTACCCTCACCCGCCATTTGCACAATGGCCTGGTGGAAGCACTGAAAAATATCACCGATGTCGTACATGATGTGCGTTCCAACCGCAATTTTTCCCGACGAGTTTCGGAAGAACGTATCGCTGAGTTTCACCGCTTCGCTCTCGACTTCAACAGTCTGCTGGATGAAATGGAAGAGTGGCAGCTTCGTTTACAGGCCAAAAATGCGCAGCTTCTGCGTACCGCGCTACATGACCCATTAACCGGGCTGGCTAACCGCGCAGCGTTTCGTAGCGGCATCAATACGTTGATGAACAATTCCGATGCCCGAAAAACGTCGGCGTTACTATTTCTTGATGGCGATAATTTCAAATATATCAATGATACCTGGGGTCATGCGACGGGCGATAGGGTCTTGATTGAAATCGCAAAACGGTTAGCTGAATTTGGCGGGCTGCGACATAAAGCATACCGCCTGGGCGGCGATGAATTCGCTATGGTGCTCTATGATGTACAGTCGGAATCTGAAGTGCAGCAGATATGCTCAGCACTGACACAAATCTTTAATCTCCCGTTTGATCTTCATAATGGCCATCAGACCACCATGACATTAAGCATTGGTTACGCGATGACCATTGAGCACGCCTCTGCGGAAAAATTACAAGAGCTTGCCGATCACAATATGTATCAGGCCAAACACCAGCGTGCCGAAAAGCTGGTGAGATAACAAGGATATATCGATATGATAAAGCACCTGGTAGCACCCCTGATTTTCACCTCACTAATACTGACTGGCTGCCAGTCCCCTCAGGGAAAGTTTACTCCTGAGCAAGTCGCCGCTATGCAATCTTATGGATTTACTGAATCCGCCGGCGACTGGTCGCTGGGCTTATCAGATGCCATTCTGTTCGCAAAAAATGACTACAAATTGCTCCCGGAAAGCCAGCAACAGCTCCAAACCATGGCAGCCAAATTGGCCTCGACAGGGCTAACACATGCCCGTATGGATGGACACACCGATAACTATGGTGAAGACAGTTACAACGAAGGCTTATCATTGAAACGGGCGAATGTCGTGGCCGATGCATGGGCTATTGGTGGACAAATTCCACGCAGCAATCTCACCACACAGGGTTTAGGAAAAAAATATCCCATAGCCAGTAACAAGACCGCCCAGGGCCGCGCCGAGAACCGCCGCGTCGCAGTGGTGATTACAACCCCTTAAAACACGAGCAAACAGACAAAAAAAGGGCCAGCCAATTGCCCAGCCCTTCTTAACAGGATGTCGCTTAAGCGAAATCTTAGTTAAGACGCTCTTTGATACGAGCAGCCTTACCAGTACGCTCACGCAGGTAGTACAGTTTAGCTTTACGAACAGCACCACGACGTTTGACAGAAATGCTGTCAACTACCGGAGAGTGAGTCTGGAAGACACGCTCAACGCCTTCGCCGTTGGAAATTTTACGAACAGTGAATGCAGAGTGCAGACCGCGGTTACGAATAGCGATAACCACGCCCTCGAATGCCTGCAGACGTTTTTTGGAACCTTCAACAACCCATACTTTCACTTCCACGGTATCACCCGGACGGAAGGAAGGTACGTCCTGCTTCATCTGCTCTTGTTCAAGTTGCTTAATAATGTTGCTCATAATTTAATCTCTTATCCTGGGTAAACTGATCTCTCGGGGGCTTACGCCATCCCATCATGTTTATGTTGCTGTTGTGCGTGTTCCGTTTTGAACTCCGCCAGCAACCTTGCTTGCTCTTCAGTCAGAGCCAGGTTTTCCAGAAGTTCAGGTCTTCTAAGCCAGGTACGGCCCAGCGACTGTTTCAAACGCCAGCGACGTATCTCGGCATGGTTGCCCGACAGTAACACTGGCGGAACTTCCATCCCTTCTAACACCTCAGGCCGCGTATAGTGCGGGCAATCCAGCAATCCTTCAGCAAAGGAATCTTCCGTTGCCGAGGCTTCATGTCCCAGTACTCCCGGAATAAACCGGGAAACGGAGTCAATCAGCGTCATTGCTGGTAACTCACCACCACTGAGAACGTAATCGCCGATTGACCATTCTTCGTCAATTTCGGTTTGGATCACGCGCTCATCTATACCTTCGTAGCGACCGCACACCAGAATCAATTTTTGATTCGTTGCCAGTTCGCTGACGCCCGCTTGATCAAGCTTGCGTCCCTGTGGTGACAGATAAATCACCTTTGCGCCTTCACCCGCCGCGGCTTTTGCTGCATGAATGGCGTCCCGCAAGGGTTGCACCATCATTAACATCCCCGGTCCGCCGCCGTAAGGACGATCGTCCACGGTACGGTGCCGGTCATGCGTGAAGTCGCGAGGACTCCAACTCTGGATGCTCAGCAGGCCATTTTTAACTGCCCGGCCAGTTACCCCGTAATCGGTAATTGCGCGGAACATTTCAGGAAACAGGCTAATTATGCCAATCCACATAGCGCCGTCTTTTACCGTTTATCCGGTGGTTTAAAAACCAGGATCCCAATCTACTTCGATTGAACGAGTAGTGAGATCGACTTTCTTGATAACCTGCCCATCGAGGAACGGTACGAGACGTTCCTTGATACCAAACGCATCTTTCAGGTTTGCCTTAATGACGAGAACGTCATTAGATCCGGTTTCCATCATATCGACGACTTTACCGAGATCGTAGCCTTCAGTGGTTACTACCTGGCAGCCCATCAGGTCTTTCCAGTAGTAGTCCCCCTCTTCAAGCTGAGGCAGCTGCGATGAATCCACGACAATTTCACAATTCGTCAGCAGGTTCGCCGCATCACGATCGTCAACGCCTTTCAGCTTGATGATCATGTCCTGATTGTGGTGCTTCCAGCTTTCCAGCTGGACTTGCTGCCACTGACCCGCCTTCTGGATAAACCAGGGCTGATAGTCAAAAATGCTTTCGGCGTCTTCGGTGGAAGAAAACACTCTGAGCCACCCACGAATACCGTAAGACGAACCCATTTTTCCCAAAACGATGGGATCAACAGGTGCTTGCGCGGTGAGTTGTTTGCTCATCATGACCACCGTGACAGATTAAGCTGCTTTGTTTACTTCTTTGATCAGCGCAGCAACGCGATCAGAAATAGTTGCGCCCTGGCCAACCCAGTGAGCGATGCGATCCAGATCCAGGCGAGTGCCTTCTTCTTTTTCGCTAGCGATTGGGTTGAAGAAACCAACGCGCTCGATGAAGCGACCGTTGCGTGCATTACGGCTGTCAGCGACAACAACCTGGTAGAACGGACGCTTTTTAGCGCCGTGACGTGCTAAACGAATAGTTACCATAACATCCTCTTGTGTGAATAAAACAACCGGACCCCATCGAGGAACGGAGTCCGGTGTCATATTAAAAGCCCGAAAATTTTACTGATTTCTGGAGAAAATGCAATCAGCAGTTAATAACTCTGTCGCATAAGGTCATTTAGCGACCAGGAAATCCCGGCGGCATCATTCCCTTCATGCTTCTCATCATCTTCGCCATTCCGCCTTTCTTCATTTTCTTCATCATGCGCTGCATGTCGTCGAACTGCTTCAGAAGGCGGTTAACGTCCTGTACCTGCATCCCGCAACCGGCGGCGATACGACGCTTACGCGAACCTTTGATGATTTCTGGCTTAGCGCGCTCTTTCATCGTCATTGAGTTGATGATGGCTTCCATACGCACCAGCACTTTATCGTCCATCTGCGACTTGACGTTATCCGGGATCTGCCCCATGCCCGGCAGTTTGCCCATCAAGCTGGCCATGCCGCCCATATTTTTCATCTGGCGCAGTTGCTCAAGAAAGTCGTTGAGATCGAAGCCGTCGCCTTTTTTTAGCTTGCTGGCTAATTTCTCTGCCTGCGCGCGGTCAACTTTGCTTTCGATATCTTCGATCAGCGACAGTACGTCGCCCATGCCGAGAATACGCGACGCGATGCGGTCCGGATGGAACGGCTCCAGCGCCTCAGTTTTCTCGCCAACACCGAGGAACTTGATCGGTTTGCCAGTGATGTGACGAATAGAGAGCGCCGCACCGCCGCGGGCATCGCCGTCCACTTTGGTCAACACTACGCCGGTAAGCGGTAACGCTTCATTGAATGCTTTTGCCGTATTGGCCGCATCCTGACCGGTCATGGCGTCAACCACAAACAGGGTTTCAACCGGGTTAATCGACGCATGGACTTGTTTGATCTCGTCCATCATCGCTTCGTCAACGTGCAGACGACCAGCGGTATCCACCAGCAGCACGTCGTAGAATTTCAGTTTGGCTTCTTTCAGCGCCGCGTTAACAATATCAACCGGCTTCTGACCAACATCAGAAGGGAAGAAATCAACGCCCACCTGCTCTGCCAGCGTCTCAAGCTGTTTGATTGCCGCCGGGCGATAGACGTCAGCAGAAACCACCAGCACTTTCTTCTTGTGCTTCTCGCGCAGGAAATTACCGAGTTTACCAACGCTGGTTGTTTTACCGGCACCTTGCAGGCCTGCCATCAGCACGACCGCAGGCGGTTGCGCAGCCAGATTCAGGGTCTGGTTCTCTTCGCCCATCGCCGCAACCAGTTCGTTACGGACGATTTTGACGAACTCCTGCCCCGGCGTCAGGCTCTTATTAACTTCATGACCAACCGCTTTCTCTTTTACGCGATTGATAAACTCACGCACTACCGGCAGAGCGACGTCCGCCTCCAGCAGCGCCATGCGCACTTCGCGCAGCGTATCTTTTACGTTGTCTTCAGTGAGGCGTCCACGGCCACTGATATTGCGCAGCGTGCGCGACAAACGATCGGTTAAATTATCAAACATTGTCTCTCGCCTGGGGTGGAAACGGTTGGCCGCAATCGCGACACATCATCAGTATTTTGCCGCAGTATAACATGAAGGCGTCTTTGTTGTTATGCAACGGTTGGAGCAGCGTTCACCTGACGCTATACTGCTTCTCTTTCTTATTGCTCAAACTGTCGACATTACTATGCCCGTTTTTGCTCTGCTCGCGCTTGTCGCCTACTCCGTCAGTCTTGCGCTGATTGTTCCCGGTCTGCTGCAAAAAAACGGCGGCTGGCGGCGCATGGCTATTATTTCTGCGGTCATTGCGCTGGTCTGCCACGCAATCGCTCTGGAAGCCCGCATCCTGCCCGACGGTGATAGCGGACAAAACCTCAGCCTGCTGAACGTTGGTTCATTGGTCAGTTTGGTGATCTGTACGGTAATGACCATTGTGGCTTCTCGCAATCGTGGCTGGTTGCTGCTACCCATTGTCTATGCCTTTGCGCTTATCAACCTGGCGCTGGCGACCTTCATGCCCAATGAATACATCACCCATCTGGAAGCAACGCCTGGGATGCTGGTGCACATTGGCTTATCGCTCTTTTCCTATGCCACGCTAATTATCGCCGCCCTGTACGCGCTGCAACTGGCGTGGATTGATTACCAACTGAAGAACAAGAAGCTGGCATTTAACCAGGAAATGCCGCCATTGATGAGTATCGAGCGTAAAATGTTCCACATCACGCAGATTGGCGTGGTGCTGCTAACGCTCACGCTTTGCACTGGCCTGTTCTACATGCACAACCTATTTAGCATGGAAAATATCGACAAGGCTGTGCTCTCTATCGTGGCGTGGTTTGTCTATATTGTGCTGCTGTGGGGACATTACCATGAAGGATGGCGTGGACGCCGCGTCGTCTGGTTTAACGTTGCGGGCGCGGTAATTCTGACACTGGCCTACTTCGGCAGCCGAATTGTCCAGCAGTTAATCAGCTAAACCCAGAAAAGGAGTTTCCCCTGGAACACATTTCTACTACTACGTTGATCATTATTCTGATCATCATGGTGGTCATTTCAGCCTATTTTTCCGGGTCCGAAACCGGAATGATGACCCTCAACCGCTATCGTCTTCGACATATGGCGAAACAGGGTAATCGCTCGGCCAAACGCGTCGAAAAATTGCTGCGTAAGCCAGACCGCCTGATAAGCCTGGTGTTAATCGGCAATAACCTGGTCAATATTCTTGCCTCCGCGCTCGGCACTATTGTCGGGATGCGTTTGTACGGCGATGCGGGCGTGGCAATTGCGACTGGTGTGCTGACTTTTGTCGTACTGGTTTTTGCTGAGGTATTGCCGAAAACCATTGCCGCGCTGTACCCGGAAAAAGTCGCTTATCCGAGTAGTTTTCTGCTGGCTCCGCTGCAAATTTTGATGATGCCGCTGGTCTGGTTGCTGAATGCTATCACCCGTATGCTGATGCGCATGATGGGTATCAAAACCGATATCGTGGTTAGCGGCTCTTTGAGCAAAGAAGAGTTGCGCACTATCGTGCATGAATCGCGCTCACAAATTTCCCGTCGCAATCAGGATATGCTGCTGTCGGTGCTCGATCTGGAAAAAATGACCGTTGATGACATCATGGTGCCGCGCAGTGAAATTATCGGTATTGATATCAACGATGACTGGAAATCTATTCTGCGCCAACTCTCCCACTCACCTCACGGGCGCATCGTGCTTTACCGTGATTCGCTGGACGACGCCATCAGTATGCTGCGAGTACGTGAAGCCTGGCGGTTGATGTCGGAGAAAAAAGAGTTCACCAAAGAAACCATGCTGCGCGCCGCGGACGAGATCTATTTTGTGCCTGAAGGTACGCCGCTCAGCACGCAGTTGGTAAAGTTTCAGCGCAACAAAAAGAAAGTCGGCCTGGTCGTCAACGAGTATGGAGACATTCAGGGGCTGGTGACGGTTGAAGATATTCTGGAAGAGATTGTCGGCGATTTCACTACGTCGATGTCGCCAACACTTGCCGAAGAGGTCACGCCGCAAAACGACGGTTCGGTGATTATCGATGGCACCGCCAACGTGCGGGAAATCAACAAAGCCTTTAACTGGCATCTACCGGAAGATGATGCCCGCACGGTTAATGGCGTCATTCTTGAGGCACTGGAAGAGATCCCTGTCGCAGGCACCCGCGTGCGTATTGGCGAGTACGATATCGATATTCTCGACGTACAGGACAATATGATTAAGCAGGTAAAAGTTTTTCCTGTGAAACCGCTGCGCGAGAGTGTGGCGGAGTAACGAAAACGGCCCTGCATTCGCATGCAGGGCCGTGAATTATTACGAAAACAGAAATTACGCTTTTGCTTTCGCTACAGTTACCATCGCCGCACGAATCGTACGACCATTCAGCGTATAACCCTTCTGCATAATGCCCAGTACGTTACCTGGCGCAACGTCATCAGATTCCACCATTGCGATAGCCTGATGCACATTCGGGTCCAGCGGCACGTTAGTTTCGGCGATCACTTCAACACCAAACTTACGCACAACATCCAGCATCGACTTCAGCGTCAGCTCAATGCCTTCAACCATCGCAGACATATCCGGGTTAGCTTTATCAGCCACTTCCAGCGCACGATCCAGGCTATCAATCACCGGCAGCAATTCGTTGATGAATTTCTCCAGCGCGAATTTGTGGGCTTTTTCAATATCCAGTTCAGTACGACGACGCAGGTTTTCCATTTCGGCTTTTACGCGCAAAATACCGTCACGTTCACGGGTCTGGGCTTCAGCCAGCTGAGCTTCGAGATTCGCAATTTTTTCATCGCGCGGATCCACCTGCTCAGCAGAAGCTTCTGGCTCAACTGCCTCAATCTCTTCGTGCTGATCCATGATAATTTCTTCCGGGGCTTGCCCCTCAGGCGTTTTCTGTTCTTTACTACTCATGAATTTCTCCGCGTTTTTTTCGCATTCATCTCGCTAACTTCGCTTATTATGGGGATCAGTTTCAGGGTTTCAAGGGAAGCACTCACATTGTCATCAATCTTCGCAACAAGGACCTCGGAAAAATGAATAATCATTTCAAGTGCATTGGCATTGTGGGACACCCACGGCACCCTACTGCACTGACAACACATGAAATGCTCTACCGCTGGCTGTGCACAAAAGGTTACGAGGTCATCGTTGAGCAACAAATCGCTCACGAACTGCAACTGAAGAATGTGAAAACTGGCACGCTCGCGGAGATTGGGCAACTGGCTGATCTCGCGGTAGTCGTTGGTGGCGACGGTAATATGCTGGGCGCGGCGCGCACGCTCGCCCGTTACGATATTAAAGTTATTGGAATCAACCGTGGCAACCTGGGTTTCCTGACTGACCTTGACCCCGATAACGCCCAGCAACAATTAGCCGATGTGCTGGAAGGTCACTACATCAGCGAGAAACGTTTTTTGCTGGAAGCGCAAGTCTGTCAGCAAGATTGCCAAAAACGCATCAGCACCGCGATTAACGAAGTGGTACTTCATCCTGGCAAAGTGGCGCATATGATAGAGTTCGAAGTGTATATCGACGAGATCTTTGCGTTTTCTCAGCGATCTGATGGGCTAATTATTTCGACGCCAACAGGCTCCACCGCCTATTCCCTCTCTGCGGGCGGTCCTATTCTGACCCCCTCTCTGGATGCGATTACCCTGGTGCCCATGTTCCCGCATACGTTGTCAGCACGACCACTGGTCATAAACAGCAGCAGCACGATCCGTCTGCGTTTTTCGCATCGCCGTAACGACCTGGAAATCAGTTGCGACAGCCAGATAGCACTGCCGATTCAGGAAGGTGAAGATGTCCTGATTCGTCGCTGTGATTACCATCTGAATCTGATTCATCCGAAAGATTACAGTTATTTCAATACATTAAGCACCAAGCTCGGCTGGTCAAAAAAATTATTCTAATTTTACGCCAGCCTCTTTACTGTATATAAAACCAGTTTATACTGTACACAATAACAGTAATGGTTTTTCATACAGGAAAACGACTATGTTGGCACAACTGACCATCAGCAACTTTGCTATCGTTCGTGAGCTTGAGATTGATTTTCATAGCGGCATGACCGTAATAACTGGCGAGACCGGTGCGGGTAAATCTATTGCAATAGATGCCCTCGGTCTTTGTCTCGGTGGTCGCGCTGAAGCCGACATGGTGCGTACCGGCGCTGCTCGCGCTGACCTGTGCGCCCGTTTTTCTCTGAAAGATACGCCAGCGGCCCTGCGCTGGCTGGAAGAAAACCAGCTTGAAGACGGGCATGAATGTTTGCTTCGTCGCGTGATCAGCAGTGATGGTCGCTCCCGTGGTTTCATCAACGGTACAGCTGTTCCTCTGTCACAACTGCGCGAACTGGGTCAGTTGCTGATTCAGATCCATGGTCAGCACGCTCATCAATTACTCACCAAACCTGAGCACCAAAAATTCCTGCTTGATGGCTATGCCAATGAAACCTCTCTACTTCAGGAAATGACCGCACGTTATCAGTTGTGGCATCAAAGCTGCCGTGACCTCGCGCATCATCAACAGTTAAGTCAGGAACGCGCCGCCCGTGCGGAACTGCTGCAATACCAATTAAAAGAACTTAACGAATTTAATCCGCAGCCCGGAGAGTTTGAGCAAATCGACGAAGAGTACAAACGTCTGGCGAACAGCGGTCAATTGCTGACCACCAGCCAGAATGCATTGGCATTAATGGCCGACGGTGAAGACGCAAACCTGCAAAGTCAGCTTTACACGGCTAAACAACTGGTGAGCGAATTGATTGGCATGGACAGCAAACTGTCCGGCGTACTTGATATGCTGGAAGAAGCTACCATCCAGATTGCTGAAGCCAGCGACGAACTGCGCCACTACTGCGATCGTCTGGATCTCGATCCCAACCGACTGTTTGAACTTGAACAGCGCATCTCAAAACAGATTTCGCTGGCACGTAAACATCACGTCAGCCCTGAGGCATTACCACAGTATTACCAGTCGCTACTGGAAGAACAGCAGCAACTGGACGATCAGGCCGACTCACAAGAAACGCTCGCGCTGGCGGTAACGAAACATCATCAGCAGGCACTGGAAACCGCGCGCGCATTACACCAACAACGCCAGCAATATGCAGAAGAACTTGCACAGCTGATCACCGACAGTATGCATGCGCTCTCAATGCCGCATGGGCAGTTTACGATTGATGTCAAATATGACGAGCATCACCTGGGCGCTGACGGTGCCGATCGTATTGAGTTTCGGGTAACCACCAACCCAGGTCAGCCAATGCAGCCTATTGCCAAAGTCGCATCCGGTGGTGAATTGTCCCGCATCGCACTGGCAATCCAGGTCATCACGGCGCGTAAAATGGAAACCCCGGCACTGATTTTTGATGAAGTGGATGTAGGGATTAGCGGTCCAACAGCGGCAGTTGTCGGCAAACTGCTGCGTCAACTCGGCGAATCAACTCAGGTGATGTGTGTTACCCACCTGCCACAAGTCGCGGGATGTGGTCATCAACACTATTTTGTCAGCAAAGAAACCGATGGTGCGATGACAGAAACACATATGCAATCTCTGGATAAAAAAGCGCGGTTACAAGAGCTGGCGCGCCTGCTTGGTGGCAGTGAAGTCACACGTAACACACTGGCGAATGCGAAAGAACTGCTTGCAGCGTAAACTTTTTTCCTGCTTCACGGTCAGAGTAAACAGCAAAACGCCGTAAGACCGGAAAGCAAAAGGTTTTAAAGTGATGAAAGGTCTATTATCATCGGCATATTACAGATGAGCCACGTACTGCTCGGGCCCGAAAAGGAATCAAATCACTATGCGCTGTAAAACGCTGACTGCTGCAGCAGCAGTACTATTGATGTTGACCGCAGGCTGTTCCACTCTGGAGCGAGTGGTTTACCGTCCTGACATCAACCAGGGGAACTATCTGACCGCTAACGACGTATCCAAAATACGTGTTGGCATGACGCAACAACAAGTTGCGTACGCATTGGGTACACCGCTGATGTCCGATCCATTTGGTACGAATACCTGGTTCTATGTCTTCCGCCAGCAACCAGGTCATGAAGGTGTAACGCAGCAAACGCTGACGCTGACCTTTAACAGTAGCGGTGTGTTGACCAATATTGATAACAAACCTGCGCTGAGTGGTAACTAATAATAAAGTTGCTCTCAAAGACGTTAAAAAAGGTGCTCAATGAGCACCTTTTTTCTGTCTGTTATTTATTCGCTGATTTTTCTGCTCGTTGCCTGCGAAGCTCTTTCGGATCGGCAATGAGAGGGCGATAAATCTCCACCCGATCGCCATCATGCACACTATCGCTTAGTTTTGCCGGACGGCTGTAAATGCCGACTTTGTTTTTAGTTAAATCGATATCGGTACGCAATTCCAGCAAGCCACTGGCGCGAATAGCTTCTTCAACCGTCGCGCCCTCCTGCAGCGTCACTCGCTGCAGGTACTGCTTCTCAGGTAGCGCATAAGCCACCTCAACGGCAATTTTACCTAGCACTGTAAACCTCTTTCGCACGAACCGTAAAAGCCTGGACCATATTAGCCGCCAGCTCTTTAAACACGCGACCAAAGGCGAGTTCAATCAACTTATTGGTAAACTCAAAGTCGAGATGAAACTCGATACGACACGCCTCCTGGCTCAGCGGCGTAAACTTCCATCCACCAATCAATTTCTTGAACGGCCCATCCACCAGATTCATAAGAATACTTTGGTTACTGGTCAACTGGTTGCGGGTAGTAAACGTTTTGCTGATCCCAGCCTTAGAGACATCTACCGCCGCAGTCATCTGCCCAGGAGTGGACTCCAGAATCCGACTTCCGGTACAACCTGGCAAAAACTGAGGATAAGACTGAACGTCATTCACTAACTGATACATTTGCTCCGCGCTGTAGGGTACCAGTGCGGTCCGGCTAATCTGAGGCATAACAATTTCCATCAACAAAAATCCAACAAATAATATCATTTATCCTGCTGTAAAAAAAACGCTATCCCGGCGCTGGGTAACATCGGGTTCATGCTAAGATAGAGCCTTGTCCCCCGCAGGATTGATATGGGGTGTTTTCGATTTCAGATTACCGATGATTCACGACGCTTATGACGAAGAAAAAAGCACATAAACCTGGTTCAGCGACCATCGCGCTTAACAAGCGCGCCCGTCACGAATACTTTATCGAAGAAGAGTTCGAAGCGGGACTTGCCCTGCAAGGCTGGGAAGTTAAATCCCTGCGCGCAGGAAAAGCCAATATCAGCGACAGCTACGTCCTTCTGCGTGACGGAGAGGCATTTCTGTTTGGCGCTAACATCACGCCAATGGCCGTGGCCTCCACGCATGTGGTGTGCGATCCTACCCGTACCCGCAAGTTACTTCTCAACCAGCGCGAACTGGACTCATTGTACGGTCGCGTCAATCGAGAAGGCTATACCGTAGTGGCGCTCTCCCTGTACTGGAAAAATGCCTGGTGCAAAGTGAAAATCGGCGTCGCCAAAGGTAAAAAACAGCACGATAAACGTTCAGATATCAAAGAACGCGAATGGCAGGTGGATAAAGCACGCATCATGAAAAACGCCCACCGTTAAACCTGCACTCCAATTATTGACCAGTTCCTCACCGCGCCTCCCTCTCCGGCGGCGCGAATGAACATCTTATTGGCTATCACATCCGACACAAATGTTGCCATCCCATTGCTTAATCGAATAAAAATCAGGCTACATGGGTGCTAAATCTTTAACGATAACGCCATTGAGGCTGGTCATGGCGCTCATAAATCTGGTATACTTACCTTTACACATTGGGGCTGATTCTGGATTCGACGGGATTTGCGAAACCCAAGGTGCATGCCGAGGGGCGGTTGGCCTCGTAAAAAGCCGCAAAAAATAGTCGCAAACGACGAAAACTACGCTTTAGCAGCTTAATAACCTGCTTAGAGCCCTCTCTCCCTAGCCTCCGCTCTTAGGACGGGGATCAAGAGAGGTCAAACCCAAAAGAGATCGCGTGGAAGCCCTGCCTGGGGTTGAAGCGTTAAAACTTAATCAGGCTAGTTTGTTAGTGGCGTGTCCGTCCGCAGCTGGCAAGCGAATGTAAAGACTGACTAAGCATGTAGTACCGAGGATGTAGGAATTTCGGACGCGGGTTCAACTCCCGCCAGCTCCACCAAAATTCTCCATCGGTGATTACCAGAGTCATCCGATGAAGTCCTAAGAGCCCGCACGGCGCAAGCCCTGCGGGCTTTTTTGTGCCCCGAATTTGTCCCGCGAAGTCTGATGCCAACTAATTAAATCCGATCCTTTTAGGCACCTTGTTAGGCACTTCATAAAGCTATATTGTCTTTGAGGTGCCTAAAACTATGGAAACCCGGCAATGGCAAGACAAACCAAACCTCTATCCGTTAAGGAAATCGAATCTGCTAAACCCAAGGAAGCGGACTACGTTCTCTATGATGACGATGGCCTTGAGCTACTCATTAAATCCAGCGGGAGTAAAATCTGGCAGTTTCGCTACATTCGCCCTGTCACCAAGACACGAGCAAAGAAAAGCATAGGCCCTTACCCGTCAGTTACCCTTGCCGATGCCAGAAACTACCGTGCAGAGTCCCGCTCACTCCTAGCTAAACAGATTGAGCCGCAGGAACATCAGCAAGAACAATTGCGTAGTTCGCTGGAAGCCAAAACCAATACTTTCCAGCTCGTAGCTGAACGTTGGTGGAATGTGAAGAAAGCCAGTGTGACAGAGGACTATGCGGAAGATATCTGGCGCTCTCTTGAAAGAGATGTCTTTCCTGCGATTGGCGACGTTAGCGTTACAGATATTAAAGCTCATACACTGGTTCAGGCCGTACAACCGGTTCAGGCCAGAGGAGCACTGGAAACGGTTCGTCGCCAGTGTCAACGTATTAATGAGGTCATGATCTATGCCCAGAACACAGGGCTGATTGATGCTGTTCCCAGCGTTAATATCGGTAAAGCCTTCGAAAAGCCTCAGAAAAAGAACATGCCCAGCATTCGACCGGATCAGCTATCTCAACTGATGCAGACAATGCGAACAGCCAGCATTAGCCTTTCCACACGCTGCCTGTTCATGTGGCAACTTCTTACTATTACCCGCCCTGCCGAAGCGGCTGAAGCTCGCTGGGAAGAAGTAGACATAGAAGCGCAAGAGTGGAAGATTCCCGCAGCACGCATGAAAATGAACCGCGACCATACTGTTCCATTGTCAGATGAAGCAATAGCTGTGCTGGAGATGATGAAACCGCTAAGCGGCAACCGAGAATTTATCTTTCCTAGCCGTATCAAGCCCAACCAGCCTATGAACAGTCAGACTGTTAACGCCTCACTAAAACGCGCAGGTTTTGGTGGTGTGCTTGTTTCGCATGGTCTGAGATCAATTGCCAGTACGGCTCTTAATGAACAAGGCTTTCCGCCTGATGCCATTGAGGCAGCATTGGCCCATGTGGATAAGAATGAGGTTCGTCGTGCTTATAACCGCAGCGATTACCTGGAACAGCGTCGCCCGATGATGCAATGGTGGGCAAATTTTGTGATGGCAGCGGATCGTGGAAGCATGATTGAAGGTGGGATAAAAGGAATGAAGCTAGTTGGGTGACTAAATAGCTGCGCGGCATAGTGTCCCACTTTCAGCCAGCCCTTGCAGGTTAAGCCACCAGACAGTAAACGGCAGGTGTCGCGTTATTAGGCGCAGCTATTTAGTAGTAATATTAGGATTGGTGATTCTGCACTCCAGAAGTTCGGTAATGCTGCCAACTTACTGATTTAGTTGTTCAGATAATGCCCGATGACCTT
>NZ_JBQZXE010000067.1:0-20725 GCF_053555855.1 Shigella sp. SIG3 | reverse complement strand
CCGTTATGTGCCATTTTTTTAGTGCAGAAACGGAGTTTTCGGAAAAAGAAAAGGCGGCATTGCTGCCGCCTTAATTTTAACTCGCCTGGGAAGGCGCTTCGTCTCTTCCTGGAAGCGTTTCAGGGAGTTGCGGCGCAAATCCTCGCAGGCCGACGACGTGAACATGTTCGGTATTCTGGAAGACTTTACGTACCAGTTTATAGGTGGTGCCTTTTTCCGGACTGATATTTTCCGGCGCTGCGATGATGAGCTGCATTTGCAAACGTTCACACAATTCAAACAGCGTGGCGATAGAACGAGCATCCAGTCGCGCTGCTTCATCGAGGAACAGCAGGCGGCAAGGAGAGATATCTTTACCGCGCAGGCGGCGAGATTCATCTTCCCAGCTTTGTACCACCATCACCAGAATCGACATACCGGTACCAATCGCCTCACCGGTCGACAATGCACCAGACTCTGCGCGCAACCAACCATCGGAACCACGGTTAACCTCAACTTCCATTTCCAGATAGTTGCGGTAATCCAGCAGTTCTTCGCCAATGGTCTGCGGCGTGCGCTGCCCCATATCAATCTGCGGATTAAGACGCTGATACAATTTCGCCAACGCTTCCGAGAAGGTCAGACGGTTGCTGTTAAACAGATCCTGATGCTGCTCGTGCTGTTCAGAGAGCACATCCAGCAGCATGGCGTGCGTTTCACGCACGTTCACGTTGAGACGCACGCTGTTCACCTGACCAAACGATACGTTCTGCAACCCCTGGTTGAGCATACGGATACGGTTCTGCTCGCGCTGAATGGTTTTGCGAATGATGTTCGCCACGCTGCGGGAACTGATCGCCAGTTTCTGTTCACGGGAGGTTAATTCTTCGGTCAGACGGCTAAGTTCAATCTCCATCTGTTCGATAGCTTCCACCGGATCATCGGTACGAATAATATCCTGACGAATACGTTCACGCAGATGCTGATAAACCGCCACGAAGAACTGAATTTTACGCTCCGGACGTTTCGGATCTTCCGACATGCGCAGCACGTCGCGCAGATGTTCGTTATCCGCCACCGCCAGACGCAGCGCACCTAACGCCTTATCCGACATGGAACGCAAATCATCAGCGGAGAGATAAGCCAGCTCACGACGGTGTAAGCGGCGCTCAACGCCGTTATCTTTCACCATGCGCATCACCGCACACCAGCCCGCTTTGGCGGTCACTACCTGCTCGCGCATCTCAAAGTAATCCCGCTCCAGCTTGCGCAGTTTGCGGGTCAGGTTGTCCATCTCCGCTTCGCAGAAGGTAAGCGCTTTTTCCAGTTGATTGCGGCGTGAACGGTTATTGCTCAGTTGCGCATGCAGCTCGTCACGGCGAATACGCGCCCGCTCTTCTGCCCCGCTATCAGCACGCACGCCGATATCCTGCAATTCACGTTGCAGATCGTTGAGTAGCTCTTTTTTGGTGTCGTAAGAACTTTTCAGCGAAGCCAGCACCTGGTTGTACTGACTCAACTGCGCTGCGTGACCGCGCAACGCTTCGCGAGCGCGGGTACGCTCCGCTTCCGACTGTTCCAGACGTTCACGCAGTTTTTCGTTGAGATCGCTGTTACCGCTAAGCATTTCTGCCGAGTCAGAATAGCTAAAGTGCGCACGACGCTGCACCACTTCCGTCAGGGCAAACGCTTGCTGACGGGCATCGCGCTGCATCTGCTGAGAGTACGCGTAATCTTCTTTTAACTGTTCGAACTGTTCCGGGTCGCTCTGCAATACCGAAACGATCGGTTCCAGTTTCGCCAGTTGATTGCCAAACTGCTGAACAAAACGCGCGGCTTCCTGGGCTTCATCCAGACGTTCGCGGATTTCATCGACGCGATCCGCCAGGCTGTCATCAGCCAACAGGTTGAGACGCGGCAGAATGCGGTTCAGCGCCGTAACGCCTTCTTTCGCCTGCTCAAACTGAATACGCTGCTGCTGGTTATCATTTTCATGATTACTCAACGCCCGCTCCAGTTCGACTCGACGGCTGTTCAGTTGACGGATTTCTGCTTCCGGGTCAGACTCAAACGCCACCGCCAGATGACTGCCGATAAAGCGGCTGAACGCCTGATGCAGACGCTGGGTTTTCTGTACATCAAAGGAGAGCGTGGCGAAGCGTTCGGAAAGCACTTCACGCTCGGCATGGAGGCTTTCAATACGGCTTTCACGCGCAGCACGACCAAACAGCGGCACTTCCGGGAAACGTGAATAACGCCACTGTCGATCGGCGATTTTCACCACCACCGCTTTTTCCAGCTCATCAACGCTGAACACGCTATCATCGAATGACTGCGGATCCCCTTCGATCAAATAGAGATCT
Organism: Shigella sp. SIG3; assembly: GCF_053555855.1. Classification (NCBI taxonomy): domain Bacteria; kingdom Pseudomonadati; phylum Pseudomonadota; class Gammaproteobacteria; order Enterobacterales; family Enterobacteriaceae; genus Shigella; species Shigella sp. SIG3. Next base: position 18,383 of record NZ_JBQZXE010000067.1, on the reverse strand, counting down.
TCCGGGCAATCGGTCAAGCCTTCCAGGTGTTCGGTTACCTGTGACAGATCTGGCACCACGATGGCGTGGCGTGACGGGCCATACAGAGCCGAGAAGTACGGCGCATCTTCCAGGCTAACGTCGTCATAAATTTCTGACAGCAGCACACCACCAAAACGCTCCGCCAGCGCGTTCAGACGCTGATCTTCAGAGCCGCCAGGCTGGCTTAAACGTTCGATCTCTTCATCGACGGCGTTTTTGCGCGCGCCTACTTCATCGCGTTCAACAATCGCCTCGCGCTCACGCTCCAGCAACTGTTGCAGATATTCAGTGACGTCCTGGCTGGAGGAGAACTCTTCGCCGCACTGTTCACTCAACTGGTTGAGACTGTTTTGCGCTGCCAGCCAAACCGGTGCACGCAGCATCAAACTCTGAATGCGAGACTGCAGCTGTTCCTGTTCCTGCCGCAGTGCCATCCGCTCTTCACGGGCGTTAGATACGCTATCGGAAAGAGAGGCAATGCGTGCTTCCAGCTCCTGATGCAGAGCTTCCAGTTCATCAATATCAAAATTCTTGCCCTGACGTTTGCAGAAATCTGCCAGCAGACGCTCAGCTTCTTGCTGCTCACGCAGACGCTGTTCCAGTTCGCTTAAGCGCATCCGCAACGGCTGAACCTGCTCTGCCAGGTGACGCTGATCAACCCCTTCGCGCAATAGTTCGCGAGCGACATCCCACGCCTCGTTACGCGCCAGCGGGCCGTTGATTGCCACCACCAGCTGATAAGCCTGCTCAAACTGGCTGTGCGCGGTTTGCGCCATGCTCATTTTCTGCTCAAGAGAGAGCATTTTTTCAGTCGCTTCCAGCTCTTTCGCCTGGAAGGTTTCCAGCCATTCGGCGGCGCTGTCGGCGGTTAAGTCCGGCAGATGGCACAGTTCTTTGGCACGATTAAGCGCAGCAATCGCCTGGTTATACTGGATCGCGCGCGTTTGCTGGACGTCCAGCGCCTGCTGGTAGTCAGCAAGCTGGCTTTTCAGCTCGTCCACTTCCAGTTCGGCAGCTTCCGCGCGAGCCTCATTCTCTTCCTGGCGTTCGATGGCTTCTGCCACCACTTCATTTTGCTCTTCCAGACGGATCTGCAGCTCATCGAGATCCACTTCGTAGCGTTCGATCTTCTCCTGCTGACGCAATGCGGTTTGCACCAGGTTCAGGTGATCGCTGGCCGCCTGATAATCCGCTTCCAGATCGCCTTCGGCACCGTTGTGCTCTGCCAGCTCACGCGCCATATCGACGTGTTTGTACTGCTCAGCCGCCAGTTGCTGACGCGAAGTATGTAGCTCGCGACGAAACTCCAGGGCTTTGTCGAGATGGACACGGCGCTCGTTGGCGTGACGCATGTAGTCCGCCGCCACGTAGTTGGTAGCTTCGCTGATCAGATGCTTAAACAGGTCACGGTCCGACTGGGTGACACGAATCGCTTCCAGCGTCATGCGGTTTTCACGCAGCGCCGCTTCCATGTCCTGGAACGCTTTACGCACGCCGCTGTTTTCCGGCAACAGGTAGTCGCGCAGAGAACGGGTAATGGCACTGGAGATCCCGCCATACAGCGAAGCTTCGATCAGACGATAGAATTTGCTACGGTCAGATGCGGAGCGCAGACGACGCGCGATGATGCCCAGATCGAACATCAGCGAGTGGTAATCGGTAATGGAGTTGAACTGTTTAAACTGCACGCCTTCCATCGCCTCGAGCTTGTCTTTCAGCTCGTTAAGCGGCAGCACGCGCGCCTGGCGTTCGTTCAGGGTTTCGGTCACCAGCTGTGTCGGCTGCACCGACATCGGCAGTCCCTGAATGGCAAATGGTTTGATATCCACTTTACGATCGCGTCCGGCAACCTGTTGCAGACGCACACCGACCACCACGCGCTGGTGGCGCGAGTTAATGGTGTCGAGCATCGAATAACAGACACCCGCTTTCAGCTTACCGTGCAGACCTTTATCGCGCGAACCGCTGGTGGCCCCGGCTTCCGTAGTGTTACGGAAATGCAGCAGGGTCAGGTCGGGGATCAGCGCCGTAACGAACGCCGCCATCGTGGTGGATTTACCCGCCCCGTTACCGCCGGAAAGCGTCGTGACCAGCTCGTCAAGGTCAAAAGTTCGGGCAAAAAAGCCGTTCCAGTTAATCAGCGTCAGTGAGCGAAATTTACCGCGTTCAATCATTATTCTTCCTCTCCGCTATCTGGCTGACTCTCTTCGGTTTCATCGTTGAGTTGCAGATGATTTTCAATCGGCATTGCTTCGCCATCACGAATCAGGCGACGCTGTGCTTCACGGGGATCGTCGCCAGCACGCACATCGGCTCCGAAGCGGAACACCGATTCGGTAATGCGGAACTTGCTGCTGTCGTGGCCCATAAACCACACCATGCCTAAACGACGCAGACGGTTGAGCGAAGAACGTACTTTCTCCTGCAACTTCTGACGGTCAACGTCTGAACCGGTTGAACGGTTGTTCACCAGTTTCAGCAGTTTCGCTTCATCGGCCAGGGTGAGCAGTTCGTCGTACAGTTCCTGCTGGGTGAAAATCCCCTCATTCGCCAGCCGTTCCGGGCTGAGATAGAGATAACAGAGGATTTTCCCGACCATCATATCCAGTTCCGACAAGACGGAACGCGGGATAAGAGTGGTGGAACGTGGGCGTAAATAGAAGAACCCTTCCGGTGCGCGAATAAGCTCAACGTTATAACGCGCGTAAAACTCTTCCAGATATTCCTGAAAATCCATCAGGAATGCATGATTATCCAGTTCGTCGAGGCCAATATGGCGGCCTGAACGTAAGGCGCTGTCCAGCGCCGGAAATAACGGATTCGCCAGCGCCTGCGCCAGCTTAACCGGCATCACTTGTTCAATATTTGTCGATGACATGCGCCTGTACCTTGGCTCCGTAATCATTAATCGGCTGCCATTTCGCTGGCAGTCCGGTGAAATCTGCTTGCGCTACGCCAAGACGTACCGCCTGATCAATAACAATACGCGCAACGTCAAAGTGACGTGCACGCGGATACTGTGACAGATATTCGCGTACCACCAGACCAAGATCCAGCGGCACTTGTCTGGTTTTGTACACGGCAAGTTGTTCTTCGATGATCGCCGCCAGCTGTTCGCGGATCTCGTTAAACTCTTCGTATTCCAGATCCTCAGGAAGTTCCCCAGTCACTTCTTCATCGCGCAGTGCCATCTCTTCGTCACGCATATCCAGCAGACGATCGGCATTGGCATAAGTTAGCGCCCACGGCTCATCAAAATAGGTTTGTACCGACTGACGTAACCGCTGAGCAAAGACGCGGTTTTTATCCATATCGATCGCGGTACGAATAAATTTGTGTACGTGGCGGTCGTAGCCAATCCACAAGTCGATGGATTGCTGGCCCCAACTGATAATACGATCGAGTTTGCTCTGCAGATCGAACACCAGACGATCGACGAAATGCAGATCGTCATGGGTCATCGTCGCATCCTGAATGCGCAACAGATTAGCCTGCAATTTGTCGCCTGCCGCTTCCAGCGTATCCTGCAATTCACGCAGCGTTCCGGAAGTTTCCGAAAGCAACAATTCACAGCTGGAAATCGCCGCCCGCCAGTCTTTGTTCAGCAACTGGGCGATATCGTCCTTCACCTGCTGCTGCTGTTCGTCCATCAGACGTTGCGTCAGGTCGATACTGTCGAAAATTTCTGCTACCGAATATTTCAGTGGCGCATAGACATTACGGTGCCAGTGAAATTCATCACCGCCCTCTTCGGCGGCATCTGCTGCGCGTTTGAGCTCACCCGCCACAATCGACAACTGCATAGAAAGACGCAGCGTAGAAAACTCGCGCTGACGGATGTAGTAGTCAGTAATGCCGATGCCGAGCGGCGTCAGACGGTAAATTGCGTTCCCTTCCGCCTGCTCGCTGGTAAAGCGGTTCAGCAGACGTTGACGCACCATGTCGTTGATCGCGTTATTGGCGCGCACGCCGATGGTTTCGCTGGTTTGCTCAAACGCATCACTCACATGGCGGAATGCATCCACCAGCTCGCCTTCACTCATCTCACCATCCAGACGCTCGCCGTTCAGCGTGGCAACCGCCAGCAGAAAAGAGAGTCGGTCTACCGGCAGCGAGATGGAGAAGTCATTTTTTCTGGCCCAGGCAACCAGTTCGGGGACTGTCTGGGAAAATTCACTCATACTTTATCCTTGCTCTGCGGTTTGCGCGCGGTGACATGAATATAACGCCCTAGGGTAATATACGGTTCCTGACGGCAATAACGCGTTTCTAATTCAAGTAATGCTTCATAGCAGTCGCGCTGCTGGTGCTTCTCGCGCAGATAATCATGAAACACGCGAACGCCTGTCTTACCCATAATTTGCCAACCAGCTTCTTCCAGCCACAGATAAACCTGCGCCGGGTCGCGTGGATAATCTGGCGAAAGCGTCCGTTTTTTCTTTTTCGGCATTCCCGCCTGCACGTAATCAAAATTCCCGGCGACCATGTTATGCATCAACAAACCATGCGCATTGTAGAACATTAACGACAACACTCTGCCTGGACGCAACACTGACCACAGGGTCTGCAATACACTGCGGGGATCGGCCACCCACTCGAGCACCGCATGGAACAATATCAGATCAACGGGCGTTTCCAAATGCGAAGCAACATCCTGAGCGGCGCAATGTATAAATTGCATGTTGTCGCTCACACCTTTTGCTTCTGCCGCCTGTTTTGCGCGGTCGATCATCTGCGCAGAAAGATCGCATAAAATAACCTGATGCCCGCGCTCGGCCATTTTGATTGCGGTCTGCCCTTCTCCGCCGCCAGCATCCAGCACACGCAGTTTTTGCGGGCCCATTTCCGCCAGCACGCGATCGAGATCCTGCCACAGAATAGCCTGTCGAAGCTGCCCTTTGGTGGTGCCGTAAATGTTACGGGAAAACTTTTCCGCAATATCATCAAAATTGCGATCCTGCATTGCTTTCTCCACCGGTTGGCTAAGACGTTTTCTGATAAAGACGCTATTTTGTCACAGCCACGGCGAGAATGAACCCGTCTGGTGTAATATCGCTGGCGATCCCTTGCTATATGGTTAAAAAAGGAACCAGAAAGGATGCTTTTTACACTGAAAAAAGTGATTGGCAATATGTTGCTGCCACTTCCGCTGATGTTGTTAATTATTGGCGCTGGCCTGGCGCTGCTGTGGTTTAGCCGTTTTCAAAAAACCGGGAAGATTTTTATTAGCATTGGGTGGCTGGCACTCTTGTTATTGAGTTTGCAACCGGTAGCCGACCGCCTGCTGCGTCCCATCGAAAGCACCTATCCGACATGGAATAATTCGCAAAAAGTGGACTATATCGTGGTGCTCGGAGGTGGTTATACCTGGAACCCGCAGTGGGCACCGAGCTCTAATTTAATCAATAACAGTCTGCCACGCCTGAATGAGGGTATCCGTTTATGGCGCGAAAATCCGGGTTCAAAACTGATCTTCACGGGAGGCGTAGCAAAAACCAATACGGTGAGTACAGCGGAAGTAGGTACCAGAGTTGCGCAATCGCTGGGCGTACCGCGCGAGCAAATTATCACCCTGGATTTGCCAAAAGATACCGAAGAAGAAGCTGCGGCAGTGAAACAGGCGATTGGTGACGCCCCTTTCCTGCTGGTGACCTCCGCATCACATCTGCCGCGGGCGATGATCTTTTTTCAGCAGGAAGGGTTAAATCCGCTACCAGCCCCGGCGAATCAGTTGGCCATCGACTCGCCGCTTAATCCGTGGGAACGGGCAATCCCTTCTCCGGTCTGGCTGATGCATAGCGATCGTGTTGGCTATGAAACGCTTGGCCGCATCTGGCAGTGGCTGAAAGGTCCGTCAGGCGAGCCACGGCAAGAGTGATTTTGATGCCAGATCGAAGTTGCGCCGACTAAATCGTCCGGTATTAACCAGTTGCGCAACTTCATCCCATAACACATACAACCAACGCCGCCAGATGAACGACTCCGCCACTGGCGCGCGTTGCAGGTAACTCCAGAGCAAATCTTCCGCCAGAGAATTATCCATTAGTCGGAACAGTTCGTATTCTCGCGGTGCCCAAAGCATTAGTCCCGGCCCGACCATCGCCAGTAACTGATCGCTGCGCGAATCTTTCAGCATGCTGCGTAAACAGAAGTTACCGTGAATCAACACACAATTGTCGTTAAAGCCTTCAAATAATGCCGGGAGACATTCGCGAGTGCGAAACAGGATCCGCTTATCCTGCATCGTCAGACCGGTGTTATTGAACTGATTGAGCGTGGTCCATAGCACTTCAACATGTTGCCGGTACCATGAGGGCCAGAAATTTTCCTGAGTATTGTCGACCGCGCCGACGCAACCGCGACTGTCCTGACGGTGCCAGGCCAGTAAGGCTTCAACGATTTGGTCTTTGAGCTGTTCCCAGCGTTCTGGTGTTCGGGCTGGTGCCTCCACCGAAACACCACGCATCCGCTCCAGTAGCAGGACATCAGGGCCGGGGTGTTCTTCATGCGTCATCACACCATAAATAGTCGGCATACGGACAGTCCCACTTCTTGCCAGCATGGTGGTTTTCCATGCCAGTTGTCGGGCTTTTCCGGGCGTACTAAAGCTTCTTGCCATTAACGGCATTGGGTTTCCCTGGCTGTCATACAAAGCCCACAACGCCGTATCCGCTTTTTCATTGACGCACTCAATACGACTGAGTTTTTCGCCCAGTAAATGGCTTAATTCGGCACGCAGCTGTTCCATTCAGATTACCCTCATAAAAGCTACTGCTTTCATAATGAGCGCCAATATAAAAGATGTCACCTGAATGAGATCAATTGTTGAAAAGAAAAATTGAGGAAAATCGTAACGGTACGACACTCCTCCCAAAATTGGCTGAAGTGTCGTGAAGTGAAATTAGCGCATTTCAGCGCGAACGCGCTCAAGATCTTCAGGGGTATCCACACCTGTGCCAGGAACTTCCTGAGCAACAGCAACATGGATTTTTTCGCCGTACCACAGAACACGAAGCTGCTCTAACATTTCGATGTGTTCTAACGGACTTGCCTGCCAGTTGACGTAACGACGGATAAAGCCTGCACGGTAGCCATAAATACCAAGATGACGCAGGAAGTTATCGCCAACGGTTTCAAGGCCTTCTGCAAAACGATCACGATCCCAAGGAATGGTGGCACGTGAGAAGTACAGTGCATACCCTTCAGCGTCGAGAACCACTTTCACCGCATTCGGGTTAAACGCTTCTTCCGCATTGTGGATTGGCACCGCCAGAGTCGCCATACCCACCTGACGCTGAGCGAGGTTATCAGCAACCTGACGAATGATTGTCGCAGGGATCATCGGTTCATCACCCTGCACATTAACGATCACCGTGTCGTCGCTGAATGCGCATTTTTCGACAACTTCCACCAGACGTTCTGTTCCTGACTGATGATCGGCGCGCGTCATACATACTTCACCGCCAGCGGCTTCAACGGCGCGGGCAACATCCTCATGATCGGTTGCCACGATGATGCGCTCGGCACCTGATTCACGCGCGCGTTCAAGAACATGAACAATCATGGGTTTGCCGTTAATATCAACCAATGGTTTACCGGGCAGACGCGTGGACGCGTAGCGCGCGGGAATAATGACCACAAAACTCATGATTTACTCTCATCAGCAGTCAGCACGCGGGCTTCCGTTTCCAGCAACACTGGAATGCCATCGCGGAGCGGGAAAGCCAGGTTATCCAGTTTGCAAATAAGCTCTTGTTTTTCCTGGTTATACCAAAGTTTTCCGTTGCAAACCGGGCAGGCAATGATTTCAAGCAAACGATGATCCATAGTTCCTCCAGATGGATCGGGTTATGAATGCATAAATCTTATCATAATCATTTATGCGACGGGGTCTATTTCCCAGCCAGTGCGGCAATCAGTAAAGAGACCTTGCGGGCAGCGTCCTAATGTCACCCGCGTTGCCTGCTGCCAGCTCGCGAAATCAGTAATCGCCTGACGTAACCCTTTTTGCAGCATTGTCGTTGGTTTAATGCCTTCCTGTAACCACAGAGAGATAACTTCAAGGATGCCTGTCTGGCGATGCATTTTGGCATCCATTCGCCCAACTAATTGCCCACGATGTAATAATGGCAGAACAAAATAGCCATACTGGCGTTTCGGCGCTGGGGTATAGCACTCCAGCCGGTAGCTAAAATCAAAAAGCTGCTCTGCGCGTTTGCGATCCCAGACAACAGGATCAAAAGGCGAAAGTACCGCGCTGTGCGTTGCAGTGAGCTTTCCGGCCAGCGCACGCTCGAGTAGCGGCAGCAAATCAGCATGCAGCCAAAGATTGCCCAATTTTTCAACATGCACAGCAATGATTTGCTGCTGTTCAGCCCTCGCTTCGCGCCACGCCGCCAGTGCCGGACGTTTCAGCCGATAGTAATCTGCCAGCCACTGTTCGCGGAATATTCCCAGGCTACGCGCACTGTTATCCAGCATGATGATTTCTGCTTCTGTTTGCGAAACGAGATCGCGCTCATCATCCCAGTCAGGCATGACTCGGTGGGTTAAATCATAAACGCGCTGGAAGTTGCGCCGTTCAATCACCATCACCTTTCCGGCAGTAAATAAACCTTCCAGATGCCGTTTATGCGGCTTCCATTCCCACCAGCCGCTTGCACCTTTACGAGGATGCTCAAAATCGGCTGAACGTACCGGCCCTTTATCATGAATATGCTGAATTAACTGTGCAATTTCCGCCTCATGTTCCTGCATCCAGGCGTCTTTGTATTTCCAGCCCATTTTTTCAGGTGCCAGCATGCGGTGGCGAATAAGACGAAAGTCGCTACGCGGCATAAAGCAGGCTTCATGCGCCCAGTATTCCATTAATTCGCCACGCGCCAGAGACTCATCCAGCCACTGGGCAGGATAATTTCCCAGACGACTGAAAAGCACCAGATATGGACTACGGGCAACAATATTGATGGTATCGATTTGCAGCAAGGACATGCGGGAGATCGTTGCCGGAATATCCTCCAACGACGCTCGACGGCGGGGTTTGTTTAACAGGCCTTGTGCGGCAAGGTGAAGATTACGCGCATCAGCAAGGGAGAGGTGCGGCAGCGACATTCATGACTCCATCAATCGAACGCTGCCGCGGCGTAACTAGTTGCCAGAAGCCAGCGAGGTTAGTTGCGTAAGCAGTTTCGCTGGTTCATCACCTGAAAGCTGTGCGTCTACAGGCAAATACCACCAATTTTCTTCTGCAAAGGCCCGGCATTTCACCGCATCTTTTTCAGTCATTACCAGCGTTTGCCCGGCGCTTACCAACGCACTGACATCCGCATGGTTCAAAGACTGATGATCGGCCAGCGGTACACATTTTTCCGGTTGTACGCCACACATCTTCAGCGTGGCAAAAAAGCGCGGCGGATGCCCAATCCCCGCCATCGCCACTACATGTTCAAGCTGAGCAACGTCACACCGCGTACCGGTACGTAAATTCACCGCCTGACCCGGCAGCAGATGCATGGGGATTTCACCGCTGCGAGGGACACCGCCGTTGACGATTACCGCATCAACCGACTTTAAGCGCCCCGCTCGCTCACGCATTGGCCCCGCCGGCAACCACCAGCCATTGCCAAAGCGACGCACACCATCAATAACGACAATTTCCACATCACGCGCCAGACGGTAATGCTGTAAACCGTCGTCGGTTACGATGATCTGCACATCAGGGTGTTGCGCCAGAATGGCTTTTACCGCATCAGAACGAACGGGAGAAACCGCAACAGGCGCATCAGTGCGTTGATAAATCAACACAGGTTCATCACCCGCCTGTGCTGTGGTGGTATCTGCCGACAATAACAGCGGATAAGATTCAGCCTTACCACCATATCCCCGCGATACGACCCCCACGCGAATACCGCGCTGTTGCAACTGTTCCACCAGCCAGACAACGACCGGGGTTTTTCCGTTGCCGCCTGCGGTGAGATTACCAACCACGACAACCGGTACGGGGGCACGCCAGGCGCGCTTCAGTTTTAGTTTATAGCAAAGACGGATCGCGCCACTCACCAGACCATACAACCAGGAGAGTGGCAGCAATAGCCGCCACAAAGGGGATTCACCAGACCAGATTTTTTCGATCATTGGCCAAACTGCATTTTGTGAAGTTGCGCGTAAACGCCGCGGTGCTCAAGCAAATCGTTATGCGTACCGCGTTCCACAATGACACCATCCTCGACGACCACGATTTCGTCTGCCTTTTCAATGGTAGACAAGCGGTGGGCAATCACCAGAGAGGTACGGTTTTTCTGCAACTCATCCAGTGCCGCCTGAATCGCACGTTCGGATTCGGTATCCAGAGCCGAGGTAGCTTCATCCAGAATCAGAATCGGGCTATCACGCAGCAAGGCTCGAGCGATAGCAATACGCTGACGCTGACCGCCAGAGAGCAGCACGCCGTTTTCACCAATCACTGTATCGAGACCGTTATCCATCTTATTGATGAAGTCCATGGCGTAGGCCATACGCGCCGCTTCTTCAATTTGCTCACGGCTGTACTGTTCAGTCCGTGCGTAAGCAATGTTGTTAGCAACCGTATCGTTAAACAGATGGACATTCTGCGACACCAGAGCAACCTGGTTACGTAACGACGCCAGGGTATACTCGCGCAGATCGTGACCATCCATCAGGATTTCACCTTCATCAATATCGTAAAAACGCGTGATCAGGCTGGCAATGGTTGATTTACCTGAACCAGAGCGTCCAACCAGAGCAACCGTCTTCCCTGCCGGAATTTTCAGGTTGATGTTACGCAATGCGGGTACGTCACGTCCCGGATAAGTAAAGGTGACATTGCGGAATTCCACGTCGCCAGTCGCACGCTCGATCACGCGCTTACCTTCGTCTTTCTCCTGCTCACTGTCCAGAATGGTAAACAGCGTCTGACAAGCCGCCATACCGCGCTGGAACTGGGCGTTAACGTTGGTCAGCGATTTCAGCGGACGCATCAGTGCAATCATTGAAGAGAAAACAACGGTAATCGTACCGGCAGTCAGGTTATCCATAACACTTGGGAAGCTCGCCGCATACAGAACAAACGCCAGCGCCAAAGAGGCGATCAGCTGAATGATCGGATCAGAGATGGAAGAGGCTGAAACCATTTTCATCCCCTGAAGACGCATTCGGTTACTGACTTTATCGAAGCGTTTCGTTTCCACTTCCTGACCACCGAAAATCAATACTTCTTTGTGGCCCTTCAGCATTTGTTCTGCACTGGTGGTCACTTGCCCCATGGTGTTCTGCATGTTTTTACTGATGTTGCGAAAACGCTTCGATACTACGCGAATCGCAATCGAAACAATCGGTGCCAGCACAATCAAAATGATCGACAGTTGCCAACTGTAATAGAACATCATGATGAACAGGCCGATGATCGACGCACCTTCACGCACAACAGTAATCAGTGCGCCGGAAGAAGAAGAAGCAACCTGTTCGGAATCGTAGGTGATACGTGACAACAGCGTACCCGTTGACTGTTTGTCAAAGAATGAAACTGGCATTCCCATCATGTGACCAAACAGGCGGCGACGCATGGTCATTACCACCTTTCCTGATACCCAGGAGATACAGTAGCTGGAGACATAGCTGGTGATACCACGTAAAATCATCAGTCCGATCACCACCAGCGGCATCCACACCAGCACGGAGCGATCTGTTTTACCAAAGCCATCATCAAGAAGTGGCTTAAGGAGCGATAACATGAAGGTATCGCTGGCTGCGTTGAGGATTAACGCTACGCCCGCCACGATCAGACCCGCTTTGAAAGGCGCAATGGTTGGCCACAGTCGGCGGAATGTCTGCCACGTAGAGAGATCTTTGTCGTTATGCATTCAAAAAACCAGCATTTGTTGAAATAGCCGCATATTCTACCCGTTATCCACTGGCACGCCAAACCACTGATAATACCAACGAGGTAAAATTTGCTCTCTGAGGCTGCTAATCCGCCAGCCTTGTGCTGAAAAATTGACCGTCACTTGACCCTGATGTGGAGTATCAAGCCATTGATATCCTTTCTGTTGATAGCGATGCTTAACTTTGTTAGAGGGCAATCGCCATGCGTTATAGCGCGATGCCGATGCGAGTGCCACTTTTCCATTCACTCGCTGAATTAATGGCAACGATGATGAGGTATTACTGCCATGGTGAGGTACCTGAAGCAATGTTGCCTGCACTTGCTGCCAGTAACGGCTTAGCATCTTTTGTTCAGCTGGGGCTTCAATATCACCGGTTAGAAGAATGCTATTCGTCCCGTCATCAACCTTAACCACACAGGAATGGTTATTTCCCTTATCGTTGCTACCTTGTAAAGGCCAGTGCGCGCTGAAACGCAATCCTTGCCACTGCCACGCTTCGCCACGCACACAGGGCTGATGATGTTCCCAGTTTAACGGACTTCTGATCCATAACATCGGCTATATATGCAATATTGAATCCAGCCCTCCCCGGTGATCCAGATGTTCATGGCTCAGAATAACGCCTTCCGGTTCAAGATTATGCCAGTGGAGCCAGGGGATAATCAGTTGTTGCCCACTATCCCCTTCAGGCCAGGCCAGTCCTGTGTCATAGAGAATCGCTTTGCCGTTTCTGGCTATCACCATTGCCAGCCCTTGCCCGACATCAAGCATGTACAGCTGCCACTCGTCAGGTCGAGGTTTTTGCCACAGCGGCCAGCACATCAGCAAGCCTCCAGCCACACACATTACTGGCAACGTTCGCCAGGCGTTTAATCGCCATACCACCAGTAAGAACCATGGGGAAAATGATAGCCATTGCCAACATTCAACAATGTTGATCCACCCTTCCGGCAAACTCTTTAACCCCTGTTCCAGGATTAACGGCCCGCTAAAATGCACAACCATCGCGGCGAGGATCAACGGAACCGTGATAAATGTCACCAAGGGAATTGCAAATAGATTTGCAATAAACGAGGTCAGACTAATGCCATGAAATATGACGATTTGCATGGGCATAAGCAGGAGTGTGATTCCCAGTTGCAGATGGATGAGGGAAACAACTGCACGCAATACCGGCGGCAGTTGCCACTCAGGACAGGGAAACCACTGATACCAAAAAATCAGTGCCGCGACCGCAGCGGCAGAGAGCCATAAACTTTGCGAGAGAATGGCAACAGGATCCATCAGCAAAATTGCCGCCAGACAACATATCCATACATCCCAGCCACTCCACTGTCGCCCACTTAACTTAAGCATTCCCCACGTAGCAAGCGCCACCACGGTACGCAATGCAGGAGGTTGCATTCCCGTCAACCAGGCATAAAAAGCAGCACAGCAGATTCCGCCAATTAATGGTATTTGCCAGTGGATCCAGCGCCCAGGCAGAAAAATTTGTCCACTGCGAATGAGTCCGGCAGCCAGCAACGCCGCAAAAGCGATGTGCAATCCCGATATCGCCATTAAATGCGCCGTTCCAGTATCGCGCATGATATTTTTGATTTCTTTGGGGACGGATAACCGTTCCCCCATACCTAAACCAAGAATAACCGCATTCCACGGATAGGGTTGCAGCGTTGTTTGTAGTGACGCCAGATACTGTGCACGCAGGCTACAATTCGGTTCAATGACACTTGCCTGCAGAAAACGGCCGGTGAGCGGCTGATGCTGGGCAATGGCATAACGCTGGCTATCAAAGCCGCCATCATTAAGTTGGCCATGAACTGCACGAACTTTGAGTTTCATTGACCATTGTTGTCCAGCACAAACCGCTTGCGGAAGTTATTCGCCATACAGCACAAGGCCTGGCGCAGGGAATATACGTCGACCTTGTAGATAAGTAATTTGACCGTAATGAGTGGTCATGCCGTCAGTTGCAGTGATCTCAACAATTGCATCCTGCGTCGCGCCAGTTAAGGTTTCTCCTGCCCACAAAATTTGCTTTGCTGATAATATGCCCCAAACGAAAAACAGCAACGTCAGCGCGATATAACGGACGGTTTTAACAGGGATAAATGCCAGTACGCAGGCGAAGAGAGTCAGAAACGCAAGGGTTAATGTCCTAGGCAATTGGGGCAAAATCAGCAACGGAAAAATTCCGCAAATTATGCATACGCCGACTGTCGTTATTTTCATGCCCCCCTCCCTGTTTATGGAAAGTGTGCAACTTTGTTGAGCGGTTGTCTGGTGGGAATTTTGCGTTCCCCGAGGCACATTCAGAAGAATTTAACGAAAGGGTGAAAACTGCTCAAAACTCTGCGAGGCAGCTTCCAGTTCCTGATTAGAGAATTGAAAAAAGCACCCGACAGGTGCTTTTCTCGCGTTCAAGTTTGAGTAAAAACTTAACCGTAAATATTGGCGCGATCGCGCAGTTCTTTACCAGGTTTAAAGTGAGGAACGTATTTTCCTTCCAGTTCTACTTTATCGCCAGTCTTCGGATTACGTCCGGTACGTGGTGCGCGGTAGTGCAAAGAGAAACTGCCGAAACCGCGGATTTCAATACGCTCGCCCTGCGCAAGAGTCGAGGCCATATGCTCCAGCATCTCTTTTACTGCATCTTCAACCGTCTTGGCGGGAATGTGCGATTGCTGGGTGGCAAGTCTTTCTATCAATTCTGACTTGGTCATGATTCCTCCGGTTCCTTAAAGGCAAATTAAGCGGCTGCTGTTGCTGCATTGATTAAGGGCGGCCGTAGCCGCCCTTAGTGCTTGATTACAGGACGAAACCTGCAATCTGTCAAGTAAACTCAACAAACTTCGGAATAAAAATCCCGAAGAGTCAGAGAATTACTCGCCTTTAGCTGCTTTGAAAGCTTCAGCCATTGCGTTGTTGGAGAAGTTTGCATCTTCCTGTTTGTTAACAGTTGCGATTGCATCTTTCTCGTCAGCTTCGTCTTTCGCACGAACAGACAGGCTGATTGCGCGGTTTTTACGATCAACGCCGGTGAATTTAGCTTCAACTTCGTCGCCAACGCTCAGAACCAGGGTAGCGTCTTCAACGCGGTCACGGGATGCTTCAGAAGCACGCAGGTAACCTTCAACGCCGTCAGCCAGTTCTACGGTTGCGCCTTTAGCGTCAACTGCAGTTACTTTACCGGTTACGATAGCGCCTTTCTTGTTCAGAGCAACCCAGTTGTTGAACGGATCTTCTGCGAGCTGTTTAACGCCCAGGGAGATACGTTCACGTTCTGCGTCAACCTGCAGAACAACTGCAGCGATTTCGTCGCCTTTTTTGTATTCACGAACTGCTTCTTCGCCTGCAACGTTCCAGGAGATGTCAGACAGGTGAACCAGGCCGTCGATGCCGCCGTCCAGGCCGATGAAGATACCGAAGTCAGTGATAGACTTGATTTTACCTTCAACACGGTCGCCCTTGTTGTGGGTTTCCGCGAACTGCTGCCACGGGTTAGCTTTGCACTGTTTCAGCCCTAGGGAGATACGACGACGTTCTTCGTCGATATCCAGAACCATAACTTCCACTACATCGCCAACGTTAACAACTTTGGACGGGTGGATGTTTTTGTTGGTCCAATCCATTTCGGAAACGTGTACCAGACCTTCAACGCCTTCTTCGATTTCAACGAAGCAGCCGTAGTCAGTCAGGTTGGTCACGCGACCAGTCAGTTTGGTACCTTCCGGATAACGTTTAGCGATAGCTACCCACGGATCTTCGCCCAGCTGTTTCAAGCCCAGGGATACACGGGTACGTTCGCGGTCGAACTTCAGCACTTTAACAGTGATTTCGTCGCCCACGTTGACGATTTCGCTCGGATGCTTAACGCGTTTCCAGGCCATGTCAGTGATGTGCAGCAGGCCGTCAACGCCGCCCAGATCAACGAATGCACCGTAGTCAGTGAGGTTCTTAACGATACCTTTAACTTCCATGCCTTCCTGCAGGTTTTCCAGCAGCTGATCGCGCTCTGCGCTGTTTTCGGATTCGATAACGGCACGACGAGAAACAACAACGTTGTTGCGCTTCTGATCCAGCTTGATTACTTTAAATTCAAGCTCTTTGCCTTCCAGGTGCAGAGTGTCACGCACCGGACGAACGTCTACCAGAGAACCAGGCAGGAACGCACGAATACCGTTCAGCTCAACAGTGAAGCCGCCCTTAACTTTGCCGTTGATAACACCGGTAACAGTTTCAGCATCTTCGTAAGCTTTTTCCAGCGTGATCCAGGCTTCGTGACGTTTAGCTTTCTCACGGGACAGCAGAGTTTCACCGAAGCCGTCTTCTACTGCGTCCAGAGCAACGTCAACTTCGTCACCTACCTGGATTTCCAGCTCGCCCTGGGCGTTTTTGAACTGCTCAGCCGGGATGGCGGACTCAGATTTCAGACCAGCGTCAACCAGTACTACGTCTTTGTCGATAGCAACAACAACGCCACGAACGATAGAACCCGGGCGGGTTTCGATTTCTTTTAAGGACTCTTCAAAGAGTTGAGCAAAAGATTCAGTCATGTTTAATCTTCAGGTTTATATTTAACGTCCACCTGGCTCCATGCCGGATGGGGTTGTTTAACATACCCGCTGTCATTCCATTGCAACGGGGGTACTGCAAATTCGGTCGCTTATGCGAGAGCCAATTTCTGGCGCGCGTATTGTAGCGCTTTTTCAATCACTTGCTCAATGCTTAAGGTGGTGGAATCCAACACTAAAGCATCGGCTGCCGGAACCAGTGGCGCTACCGCTCGGTTACGATCGCGGTCGTCGCGTTCTTTGATCTCGGCCAAAAGGCGCTCGAAGTTAACACTAAAGCCCTTCTCCTGCAACTGTAGCATGCGGCGATGCGCACGTTCTTCCGAGGAGGCGTCAAGGAAAATTTTCACTGGTGCATCAGGGAATACCACCGTTCCCATGTCGCGGCCATCGGCAATCAGACCTGGTAATTCGCGAAACGCGCGTTGGCGACGCAATAATGCTTCACGAACGCGTGGGAATGCCGCGACTTGTGAAGCCGCATTCGCCACTTCCTGAGTACGAATTTCGCCGCTGACATCTTCCCCTTCGAGGATCACTTCCAGATTGCCATTGGTCGACACAAAACGTACATCCAGATGGGATGCCAGCGGTACCAGCGCATCTTCCGACGCAACATCAACATGGTGATGTAATGCCGCCAATGCCAGTACGCGATAAATTGCACCCGAGTCCAGCAGATGCCATTGCAACGCTTCCGCCATAGCCTTACACAAGGTGCCTTTCCCTGCACCGCTTGGGCCATCAATGGTAATAACCGGGGCAATTGCCGTCATCTTTATCTCCTTAAAACAGGCGTACCGTTAACATAACCGCGCGCATTATACGCGCCGACGCCACAAATCGTTAACGTTGTGTGCAAAAACCAGTTTTGTCTGTATTCAGATGGGGATTTATTGCGCAATTATAGCGGGCTGGCAGAAGACCAGCCCGAAAGATGACAATGATTTACTTACCAGAGGCGATACGATCACGGATGTGTTGCGCACGCTCTGTTGATGGTGGGTGAGAGTCAAACATGGACTGGGTGCGACCGCCATCCAGGCTAGCCAGTTTTTCAAAGCTGCCAACCAGCCCCTGGGTGCTGATGCCACGTTTCTTCAACAGATCAAAAGAGAAATCATCTGCTTCGGACTCTTTATCACGGGAGTATTTAGCATTAATAGCGCCTTCTGCGATATCACCCAATTGTGAGCGGGAAAGCTGGGAAGCCACGCCGCTGGTAGCTGAAATGGCATCGCGTGCGGCAACGATCGCATAAGAAGCTTTCATTTCAGCCAGCGAGTGACCCAACGCGACGTGGCCCAGTTCATGGCCCAGAACACCTTCAATTTCGTTGTCATTCATCATGTCCATCAGGCCACTGTAGACACGAACACAGCCGTTCGCCATCGCCCATGCGTTGACGTCGCTGGTCATATAAACCTTATAGTTGACCGGCGTGCCATTAATATTGTTACCCAATGCTTTGGCGATTTTTGCCAGACGTTTACCGTACTTGCTGGATTTACTTGCGACTTGATTGCCGCTGTCCATTTCGGCACAGCCCTGATTGGCAATCGCTTTTGCATCGGCATCGCTTAATGTTGCTGCTTTATAGGCATTTAAACCGGAGCTGATAGCCATATTGGTATCAATACCGTGGGTATTTTGACACCCTGTCAGTAATGCTGCAGAGGTCGCAATCGCCAGCAGTAATTTAGTATTCTTCATGTGAATCATCCGTTGATTAATCATATATAAATATTATGTATCAACAACTTACATTGACAAGCGACGCTACCATTAATCAAAATGACTCACAAGGTCCGAAAAAAAACGCCGACAATGTGCCGTAATGCCAGTCAGTTAAACAACTGACTGGCTCTTTTTCGGGGCTGTGGGG
>NZ_JBQZXE010000066.1:0-21227 GCF_053555855.1 Shigella sp. SIG3 | reverse complement strand
CACCGAAAAGGTGGCGTTTGTGCAGAGAGACTAGTGCCGGGTGCGGCGTAACGCCTGATCCGGCCTACCGATTAATCGTCCAGGAAGCTACGCAACACTTCAGAACGGCTCGGGTGACGCAGTTTGCGCAGCGCCTTCGCTTCGATCTGACGGATACGTTCGCGGGTAACGTCGAACTGTTTACCCACTTCTTCCAGCGTGTGGTCGGTGTTCATATCGATACCGAAACGCATACGCAGAACTTTTGCTTCACGCGCGGTCAGGCCAGCCAGCACGTCGTGCGTTGCCGCACGCAGGCTTTCGGTGGTCGCAGAATCCAGCGGCAGCTCGAGGGTGGTATCCTCGATGAAATCCCCCAGATGCGAATCTTCATCATCACCGATCGGCGTTTCCATGGAGATTGGCTCTTTGGCGATCTTCAGCACTTTGCGGATCTTGTCTTCCGGCATCAGCATACGTTCAGCCAGTTCTTCCGGCGTCGGTTCACGGCCCATCTCTTGCAGCATCTGGCGAGAAATACGGTTGAGTTTGTTGATAGTCTCAATCATATGCACCGGAATACGGATGGTGCGCGCCTGATCCGCGATAGAACGGGTGATCGCCTGACGGATCCACCAGGTTGCGTAGGTGGAGAACTTGTAACCACGGCGGTATTCGAATTTATCAACCGCTTTCATCAGGCCGATGTTACCTTCCTGAATCAGGTCAAGGAACTGCAAGCCACGGTTGGTGTATTTCTTGGCGATAGAAATAACCAGACGTAAGTTCGCTTCAACCATCTCTTTCTTCGCACGGCGGGCTTTCGCTTCACCGATGGACATACGACGGTTGATATCTTTAACCTGCTCGATGGTCAGGCCGGTTTCTTCTTCAATCTGCTGCAGTTTTTGCAGGGCGCGATGCACTTCTTCAGAGACATCGTGCAGTTTTTCCGACCACGGCTTGTTCATCGCAATTGCCGCGTTGAACCAGGTATCGCTGGTTTCGTTGCCGGTAAACAGGGTAATGAAGTTTTTCTTCGGCATTTTGCACTGCTCAACGCAGAGCTTCATGATCAGACGTTCTTGCGTACGAACGCGGTCCATCATGACGCGCATGCTGTTGACCAGGTAGTCAAACTGCTTCGGCACCAGGCGGAACTGTTTGAATACTTCAGACAGTTTCAGGATCTCTTCCTGAGCGGCAGCGTGACTGCGACCTTTCGCTTTGATGGTGTCACGCGTTACAACGTACTGAGCGCGTAGTTCCGCAAATTTTTCGCGAGCCAGTTCCGGGTCGATGCTGTTGTCATCATCGGCGCTGTCGTCATCGCCATCTTCTTCGTCTTCATCTTCGTCATCGTCCAGATCTTCCTGGGAAAGCTCAGAACCGACGTGAGTGGCGGTAGGTGCCAGATCTTCTTCTGCGTTCGGGTCAACAAAGCCGGTGATCAGATCGGACAGACGCGCTTCTTCTGCTTCAACACGATCGTACTGTTCCAGCAGATAGGTGATCGCTTCCGGATATTCAGCAACGGAGCATTGAACTTGGTTGATCCCGTCTTCAATACGCTTAGCGATGTCAATTTCGCCTTCGCGGGTCAACAGTTCAACGGTGCCCATTTCACGCATGTACATGCGTACCGGGTCAGTCGTGCGCCCGATTTCAGATTCCACGCTGGAAAGCACCTGCGCGGCGGCTTCGGCAGCATCTTCGTCCGCGGTGTTTTCAGCCAGCATCAGATCATCGGCATCCGGTGCTTCTTCCATCACCTGAATGCCCATGTCGTTGATCATTTGGATGATGTCTTCGATCTGATCTGAATCGACGATATCTTCCGGCAGATGGTCATTGACCTCGGCATAGGTCAGATAGCCTTGCTCCTTACCACGGGTGACAAGAAGTTTCAGCTGTGACTGCGGGTTTTGCTCCATAAGACGGTATCCACACTTATTTCATGAGGTTGGTGTTGGGCGATTGACCCGATGTCCTTCAGCCGTTAACGCTGAAATCCAACGGTTGTTTACCGCCAACGATAATTACGAGGGCGTACTTATATATTTGCCGCTGCCTCTCAGTGCGGCTGTCGGGGGCTTCCCGATCGCTCTTCGGCACTTAAGCCGTTAAATCACTTTTTCGCCAGCTCCTGGTTTAATGTCCAGAGCTCCAGGCGTTCTTCGTTGCTTAAACCATGCGTGCGCTCACGAGCGATTAACTCTTCCTGGCGCAGTTCAAGCAGCGAATCAAACATATGGTTGAGTGAGTCGGTGAAGGTTTGCTCAGCAATATTCTTATCTGCTATATCGTCCCACATCGACAGTTTTTCAAGGGTGGCAGCATTATTTGTACCACGATAGTGCTCTAAAAGTTGCCCGGAGGTCAGACCTGGCTGGGAGAGACAAGTGTTGACCAGTTCTCTGAATAAGCCAAGTCCAGGGAGCTTATTTTCATCCAGATTCTCAAGCGGCGGGACCAACGTCGCTAATTCTGGATTTTGCACCAGCAACCCTATAAGTATACGCATGGTCGTGCGTTTTAGCTGCGGAACAGGGCGAGAAACGCCGCTCTCTGCCGCTTTTGGCATTAATCGTTCAAGCTGGCTGTCATCAAGTATGCCTAATTTGTTGCCTAATTCCTGACGAAGATATATTCGCAGCGTTTCGCCCGGCACTTGCGATATCAATGGCAGTGCCAGCGTACTCAAACGTGCGCGCCCGTCAGGGGTACTCAGATCAACTTGCGGCATCAGACTGTTAAACAGAAATGCGGAGAGTGGCATCGCCTGCTCCATCCGCGCTTCAAACGCTTCTTTACCTTCTTTTCGTACCAGCGTGTCAGGGTCTTCGCCATCCGGCAAAAACATAAAGCGTAGCTGACGGCCGTCTGTCATGTAAGGCAGCGCCGTTTCCAGCGCTCGCCATGCGGCATCGCGGCCTGCACGGTCGCCGTCATAACAGCAAATGACATTGTTGGTCGCGCGGAACAACAGTTGTATGTGATCGGCGGTGGTTGACGTACCTAACGACGCAACGGCGTAATTAATGCCGTATTGCGCCAGCGCCACCACGTCCATATAGCCTTCGACCACAAGCAGACGATTGGGTTCAGCGTTATCCTGCTGCGCTTCATAAAGACCGTAAAGCTGGCGGCCTTTATGGAAAATGTCTGTTTCCGGCGAGTTCAGGTATTTGGGGGTATCGTTGCCCAGCACGCGCCCGCCAAAACCAATCACCCGACCGCGTTTATCGCGAATGGGGAATATCACCCGTTCGCGGAAACGATCGTAACTGCGTCCCTGATCGTTAGTGACCAACATCCCCGCATCAATCAATGACTGGCGATTTTCTGGATTGCCGCCAAACCGCTTCAGGACGTTGTCCCAGCCGGGGGGCGCAAAACCAATCGCAAAGCGAGCGATAACCTCGTGGCTTAATCCGCGTTTTTCCAGATACTGGCGCGCAGACGTGGCAACAGGTTGTTGTAAAGATTGTTGGTAAAACGTATTCAGACCGTCCATCAACTGATAAAGCGTTTGCCTCTGATGGCGCTCGATCTGGCTGGGGCCGCTGCCTGCTTCAAATGGCACTTCAAGATTGTGCATTGCTGCCAGCTCTTCGACCGTTTCGACGAACTCGAGCTTGTCGTAGTTCATCAGGAAGTCGATCGCGTTGCCGTGCGCGCCACATCCAAAGCAGTGGTAAAACTGTTTCTCACCGTTAACGGTGAATGACGGGGTTTTCTCGTTGTGGAATGGACAACACGCGTGGAAATTCTTGCCCTGCTTTTTCAGCTTCACACGGGCATCGATCAGATCGACGATGTCAGTGCGTGCCAGCAGATCATTAATGAATACGCGTGGGATTCGTCCAGCCATAGGCCCCGATTTTTAGCAATTCATAAACGAAAATAAGCCGCGCATTCCTTTCGGAAGCACGGCCTTACAACTACAACTCGGTCTGATCGGAGAGCAACGCTCTCGGGGAATTAGTACAGACGAGTGCGGCGTGCGTTTTCGCGAGCCAGTTTCTTCGCGTGACGTTTCACTGCAGAAGCTTTAGCGCGCTTACGTTCGGTAGTCGGTTTTTCATAGAACTCACGACGACGAACTTCCGCCAGAACACCTGCTTTTTCGCAGGAACGCTTGAAGCGACGCAGAGCTACGTCGAACGGCTCGTTTTCACGTACTTTAATTACCGGCATGTGCCTCTCACCTTTGATTAATTCGGTTTGCCGCTGGCATCAACGCCAGCTTATTTCAAAATGGTGCGGAATTTTACTGCAATTGCTGCTGCTTTGTAAAGCACCGCGGCCTTTTTTGAAAGGGACTTTTATAAGGGTGAGGAGTATACACGAGGCTTTCTCCAGGGGCGAACAAAGTTTTACATCAACCCGCATTGGTCCTACACTGCGCGGTAATAAAGCGAGGTAAAACAAGTCATGCGTGTACTGGGTATTGAAACTTCCTGCGATGAAACCGGCATCGCCATTTACGACGATGAAAAAGGTTTGTTAGCCAACCAATTGTATAGTCAGGTGAAATTGCACGCTGACTACGGCGGCGTCGTGCCTGAACTGGCCTCCCGCGATCATGTGCGTAAAACCGTACCGTTGATCCAGGCGGCGCTAAAGGAGTCTGGTTTAACGGCAAAAGACATTGATGCTGTGGCCTATACCGCAGGCCCTGGATTAGTCGGCGCACTGCTGGTTGGCGCAACCGTGGGGCGCTCTCTGGCGTTTGCCTGGAACGTTCCGGCAATCCCGGTACACCATATGGAAGGGCATCTGTTAGCGCCGATGCTGGAAGATAACCCGCCGGAATTTCCGTTTGTCGCGCTGCTGGTGTCCGGCGGTCATACGCAGTTAATCAGCGTGACTGGCATTGGTCAGTACGAGCTGCTCGGCGAGTCTATCGATGATGCCGCCGGTGAAGCGTTTGATAAAACCGCGAAGCTGCTGGGGCTGGATTATCCTGGCGGACCGTTACTGTCGAAAATGGCGGCTCAGGGTACTGCCGGGCGCTTTGTTTTCCCGCGTCCGATGACCGACCGTCCGGGGCTGGATTTCAGCTTTTCTGGTCTGAAAACCTTTGCGGCGAACACGATTCGTGACAACAGCACCGACGACCAGACGCGTGCTGATATCGCCCGCGCCTTTGAAGATGCGGTGGTCGATACGTTGATGATTAAGTGTAAGCGAGCGTTGGATCAGACGGGCTTTAAGCGACTGGTCATGGCGGGCGGCGTGAGTGCTAACCGCACGTTACGGGCGAAGCTGGCTGAAATGATGAAAAAACGCCGCGGCGAAGTGTTCTACGCGCGTCCGGAATTTTGTACTGATAACGGCGCGATGATCGCCTATGCCGGAATGGTGCGGTTTAAAGCAGGCGCGACGGCGGATCTCGGCGTTAGCGTGCGTCCGCGCTGGCCGCTGGCGGAGTTACCGGCTGCGTAAAACTATTGGGTGCCGGAGAGCAATTTCCGGCACCGTCCTCACTTAAAGCAACACCACGGGCATCCACAGTAAGCCGGTAATCACCAGCAACACGAGGAATATCAGCCCAAAAATCGCCCCCAGTCGCCAGTAATCCGCCGTTGGCAGATAACCACTACCGTAGTAAATCGGACTGGGTCCGGTGGCGTATGGTGTAAGAATGCTCCCCAGACCAATTGCCGCGCCAACCATCAGGCAGAACACCGGCAGCGGGATTTCCGGCATCGCCAGCGCGGCGGCGATCATCATCGGTGCGAGGGCGGAGGTATACGCCGTGGCGCTGGCGAAAAAGTAGCGCAGTAGATAAAACACCACAATCAACGTCACCATCACCATCGTCGGCGAATAACCACTTAAGCTGCCTGCTAACAGTTTGCCAAACCAGCTAATAAAACCGGTATTGTTGAGTCCGGTCGCGAGGGTGATAAGCGAGGCCAGCCAGAAGAAAACGTTCCATGCCGCTTTATTACTGACAATGTCGTCCCAACTGATAATGCGCAGAAGCAGCATCAGCGCGCCTACCATCAGCCCCAGCATCCGTTTTTCACGCGAACAGAGCGGGCCCATTGCCTGCAGTTCCGTCTCTGCCCAGCGCGGCACCTGATCACCAGACTTCAGTACCGGCGGGTATAGCACGTAAGCCAGCCAGGGAACCAGCAGAAGCAGTAAAATGCTGAGCGGCAACATCCCGAGGAACCAGTCGCCCCAACTCAGCGTGGCGTGAGATGCGCTTTTCATCAGTCCAATTAACAGCAAGTTAGGTGCCATCGCCGTCAGGAAAATGGCGCTGGTCACGCAGTCGGCAACAATCCCCATCCACATGATGTACGAGCCAATGCTGCGCGAACTGCTGTCGTTTGGTTGTGATTGATAGAGCGGTGGCAGGTTACGGATGATGGGATAGATAATACCCGCACCACGCGCCGAGTTGGACGGTGTTACAGGTGCCAGGATCAGCTCGGAGAACATCACCGCATAGCCGAGAAACAGCGTGCGATGCCCCATCTTTTTCACCAGAATCAGCGCAATGCGGCGTCCAAGCCCGGTTTTTTCATAGCCTGTGCCAAACATAAAGGCGGCGAAAATGAGCCAGATAACCGAATTAGAAAAACCAGAAACTGCCCAGGAGAGGGATTTGGCGGTGAACTTAAAGCCTGGCTGGGCGAGCTGTTCGGGGCTGAACAGCAGCCAGGGAGAGAGTATGGCGATGATGGAGATACCCACCATCGCCACCACGGCACCCGGCACGGGTTCGAGGATCAGTCCAACGATCACGCCAGTAAAAACGGCAAAGTAGAGCCAGGTATGGTTCTCCAGCCCTGCGGGAACCGGAAGTAGAGCAATAATGGCGATGACCGCCAGCGGTGCAAGATATCGCCACCATTCAGTGGAAGGTTTCATCGTGTTATGCCTGCGAAAAAGGAGAGGGGTGAGCCTCTCCGGGAGGGTTATTTGATGTAATGGACATGCTCGCAGATCTCTTCCACGATGGGATCGCGGCGTTCGGCGAACAGCTTTTTGTTTTCGGCTATCAGGTTGTTGCCGTGGGTATCAATAGAGACAATCAGCGGGCCGAACTCTTTGACCCGGCAGACCCACAGTGACTCCGGCATCCCGAGTTCTGTCCAGTGCACTTCTTCAATCTCTTCTACCTGGGTTGCCGCCAGCACCGCGCAGCCTGCCGGGAAAATCACATGTAACGCCTTGAATTTCTGGCAGCCTTCTTCGGTCAGCGGCCCCATACCACCTTTGCCAACCACCAGTTTTACGCCGGTCTGCTCAATAAATTCACGTTCAAAACTTTCCATACGCATACTGGTTGTCGGGCCGACGGAGACCATCTCCCATTTGTCGCCGTTTTTGCGCACGATGGGGCCAGCGTGGAAAATCGCTTTGCCGTTGAGATCGTAAGGGATCGGACGTTTCAGTTCGATCAAACGGCGGTGACAAACGTCGCGGCAGGTCACCAGCGTACCGGTCAGGTAGATCACATCGCCGACGCGAATATCTTGCAGATCTTCAGCTTTGATCGGGGTTGTCAGGATCTTTTTCATAACGCGCTCCGGGTGTGAGACAGATTTTCAAAGGTGAGATCGGCATGAACCAGCAGCGTGCCGCGACGATGCGCCCATCACTGAACTGTTGCCGGTCAGCCCTTGTGGACCAATCCCCAGACGGTTGAGTCCTTCTTCCAGGCGTAGCTCCAGTTCTGCCGCTTTTGGATTGGGATGGCGGCTGCCAATCGGGCGCAGAATGGCTTTACGCGAGAGTACGGCGGCGGTTTCCACCGAGGTGGCGATGCCCACGCCCACCAGTACCGGTGGACAGGCGTTTACGGCGAGGGTGGAGATATTTTCGAAGACGAATTTCACCACGCCTTCGTAGCCTTCTGACGGCATTAACACTTTCGAGCGGCCAGGTAGCGTGCAGCCGCCGCCTGCCATGTAAACTTCGATTTCCGCATCGTCATTGTCGGGGATGATGTCCCAGGTGACCCACGGTACGCCGCTACCGGTATTTTTGCCGGTGTTTACTTCGTCAAAAATTTCTACCGCATTGTGACGTAGTGGCGCTTTGACGGTTGCCTCTTCCACGGCTTGTTTGAGTATGCTTTGCAGCTCGCCAAGCAGTGGGAAGCGGGAACCGACTTTAACGAAGAACATAATCTCCCCGGTGTCCTGACAGGCAGGACGATTCAGGTCAATCGCTTTTTGCATGTTGTCGAACATCGTATGGTAGATAATTTTCCCCATCGACGACGTTTCGGCATCCTTTAGCTGTTTTAGTTTATCCACCACGTCATCAGGCATTCGGGTAGAAATCATGGCGGTAAAGTTAGCGACAATCTCTGTCAACTTATTCACTGCCTGTTGCTTATTACTTTCGCTCATCATGGCAACTCCAGTTTTTGTATTTGTCTGGAAAAATTCACCGCCACAAACTACCACTAAAAATGTGGTTTTATATTTTTTGCCACCGTGAATATGTAATTAACAGTTCGTGAATCAACGCGAAAATAAGAATGAATATTGCGCCAGAGCAGGGAATGGCAATGTTTTGCGAAATACACTGCGCTTATCACAACTGCGGATAATTAACGATGCTGAATAGCTGGCCTTTAGCCAAAGACTTGCAGGTACTGGTAGAAATCGTCCACAGCGGGAGTTTTAGTGCTGCAGCGGCGACGCTTGGGCAAACGCCTGCATTTGTCACCAAGCGGATCCAAATCCTTGAAAATACGCTGGCAACAACGCTGCTGAACCGCTCCGCTCGCGGCGTGGCGCTGACTGAAAGTGGCCAACGTTGTTACGAACATGCGCTGGAAATCCTCACCCAATATCAGCGACTGGTCGATGACGTCACGCAAATCAAAACGCGCCCGGAGGGGATGATTCGTATTGGTTGCAGTTTTGGTTTTGGGCGCAGCCATATTGCGCCAGCCATTACCGAACTTATGCGCAATTATCCTGAGTTACAGGTGCATTTTGAATTGTTCGATCGGCAAATTGATTTAGTGCAGGATAATATTGATCTGGATATTCGTATTAATGACGAAATTCCTGATTATTATATTGCGCATCTGTTAACGAAAAATAAAAGAATATTATGCGCAGCACCTGAGTATCTGCAAAAATATCCGCAGCCACAATCATTACAGGAATTAAGTCGTCATGACTGTCTGGTGACCAAAGAGCGCGATATGACCCACGGAATATGGGAGTTGGGGAACGGTCAGGAGAAAAAATCGGTGAAGGTTAGCGGGCATCTTTCCTCCAATAGCGGCGAGATAGTGTTGCAATGGGCGCTGGAGGGCAAAGGGATTATGCTGCGTTCCGAGTGGGATGTGTTGCCGTTTCTGGAGAGTGGCAAACTGGTGCAAGTATTGCCGGAGTATGCACAAAGCGCCAATATCTGGGCTGTTTACCGGGAGCCGCTCTATCGCAGCATGAAATTCGTGTCTGCGTGGAATTTCTGGCGGCATGGTGCCAGCAACGGCTGGGCAAGCCCGATGAAGGCTATCAGGTCATGTAGATCCACCAGAAATCACTCGGGATCCTTTTCGCGCTTTCTTTTGAATTTCGTCCAGATTTTTGTCTCCTGACGACGCCACAGACGCTGGATGTTGTCATGATGACGCAGCAGGATCAGGCAAGAGAGCATCGAAACCGGGAAGGTGAATTGTGGCTTAAACCACCAGACATAAAACGGAGCAATCAGTGCACTGACAATCGCTCCCAGCGACGAGTATCCGCTCAATAGCACGGTCAGTAACCAGGTTCCCGCCATTACTCCGGTGAGATCCCAGCCAATTGGTGCGATTGCTCCAAAAGCGGTAGCAACGCCTTTTCCTCCTTTAAAACCGAAGAAAACGGGCCAGATGTGTCCAAGACAGGCGGCGATGGCAATTAAGCCTAGCCAGAAGGGGCTGACACCTAATTCATACGCGCCCCAGACAGGCAACATTCCTTTCAGAACGTCGAAAATCAGTACTGCTACGGCTGCTCCCTTGCCACCGATACGTAACACATTGGTTGCGCCTGGATTGCCGGAGCCGCTGGTTCGCGGATCGGGCAGCCCACACAAGCGGCAAACCAGAATGGCACTGGAAATGGAGCCGCAGAGGTACGCGATGAGGATCATTCCAGGCGCGATTGCACTCATAAGCTGTTCCGTTTTGAAAATTCGTGTTCAACGATGAATCTGTGGATAATACGCACATTTCGCCGGAAGTGGTATCCGGTTAGCCAAAAAGCAGGCAGGACGTGATGGATATTGTATTTATAGAGCAACTTTCGGTAATCACCACTATTGGTGTTTACGACTGGGAACAGACCATCGAACAGAAGTTAGTGTTCGATATCGAAATGGCATGGGATAACCGTAAAGCGGCGAAAAGTGATGATGTGGCGGATTGCCTCAGTTACGCTGACATTGCAGAAACGGTGGTCAGCCACGTCGAGGGGGCGCGTTTTGCGCTGGTGGAACGCGTGGCTGAAGAGGTGGCGGAGCTGCTGTTAGCACGCTTCAACTCGCCGTGGGTGCGTATCAAACTCAGCAAGCCAGGCGCAGTGGCGCGGGCGGCGAATGTTGGCGTAATCATTGAGCGTGGCAATAATCTGAAAGAAAATAATTAATTTTACAGCTGTTAAACCAAACGGTTATAACCTGGTCATACTGCAGTAGTTCGGACAAGCGGTACATTTTAATAATTTAGGGGTTTATTGATGAGCGATATGCACTCGCTGCTGATAGCGGCAATATTGGGTGTGGTCGAAGGATTGACAGAATTTCTGCCGGTATCCAGCACGGGCCATATGATTATTGTCGGTCACTTGTTGGGGTTTGAGGGCGACACGGCGAAAACCTTTGAAGTTGTGATCCAGTTAGGATCAATTCTGGCGGTAGTAGTGATGTTCTGGCGGCGTCTGTTTGGCCTGATTGGCATCCACTTTGGCCGCCCGTTGCAGCACGAAGGTGAAAGCAAAGGTCGTTTAACGCTGATCCACATTTTGCTGGGGATGATTCCGGCGGTGGTACTGGGGCTATTATTCCACGACACGATTAAGTCATTGTTTAACCCGATAAATGTGATGTATGCGCTGGTCGTTGGCGGTTTGTTGCTGATTGCCGCCGAATGCCTGAAGCCGAAAGAGCCGCGTGCGCCGGGTCTTGATGATATGACCTATCGTCAGGCGTTTATGATTGGCTGTTTCCAGTGTCTGGCGCTGTGGCCGGGTTTCTCCCGTTCCGGGGCGACCATTTCAGGTGGGATGCTGATGGGCGTGAGCCGTTACGCTGCTTCCGAGTTCTCGTTCCTGCTGGCGGTACCGATGATGATGGGCGCAACGGCGCTCGATCTCTACAAAAGCTGGGGCTTCCTGACAACCGGCGATATCCCGATGTTTGCCGTTGGGTTTATCACCGCTTTTGTGGTGGCGCTGATAGCGATTAAAACCTTCCTGCAATTGATTAAGCGCATTTCGTTTATCCCGTTCGCCATTTATCGCTTTATTGTGGCGGCTGCGGTGTATGTCGTGTTCTTTTGATTGAGAAAAGGTTCGGGAGCAGGCCGGGTTTTCTCCCTCGCTCTGTAGGGAGAGGGCCGGGGTGGGGGTGATTGTTCGCACCGGTGCTGGTCTGTTCCCCTCACCCTAACCCTCTCCCCGAAGGGGCGAGGGGACGGTTCGTGCTAACGTTTAGTTTTATACTCAGTCAGGCTTTGGGCAACGTTGTTCCTTCCAGCTGGCTACCGCCGCAATCCGCCGTCGGGTCAGCTCCTCGCGAATCTCCACGCCTTTAAATCCCGCTTCAACGACCGCTTTTGTCGGCACTGACTGCGCCACTTCCCAGCCTTCGCGCAACCAACGGCCTTGCGGGTAGTCCGCTGATTCAAAACCGGTTCTGCCGCGCACGTCAGCCTCGCTGGTCAGCGCCAGTTGCTCGACACGCTGCGGTTTACGCCAGGCATCGATGGAATCAAATAATTTGACGATGGTTTTTGGGTTCAGCATTGGGAAGGTGTGGATGAGATCGTGAAACTCAGCCACCAGTCTGGCTAAATCGCGAATTTCATTTGGCACGCGCAGACGCTGGCATAGTTGTTCCACTAACTTAACACCCGCCGGGCCATGCCCATGATGACGCGGCCAAAGTTCTGGCGGCGTCAGTCCTTTACCGAGATCGTGGCATAAAGTTGCGAAACGGACATCAACCTGCGGACTCAGCATCGCCGCCATTGAGAGCGTCATTAAGGTATGAATACCCGTGTCGATTTCCGGATGCCACTTGGCAGGTGCCGGAACGCCAAACAGTGCGTCAATTTCCGGGAATAAAACGCGAAGTGCGCCGCAATCGCGCAGTACCTGGAAGAACACCTGGGGATTGCGGGTGGTGAGGGCGCTTTCCGTCTCTTTCCATACCCGTTCAGGCGTCAGGTGTTCCAGTTCACCCGCATGGGTCATCTCGCGCATCAGCGTCAGAGTTTCATCGGCAATACGAAAACCGAGGTGGGCATAACGCGCAGCAAAACGCGCCACGCGCAGTACGCGTAACGGATCTTCGCCAAAAGCGGGGGAAACATGGCGCAACAGACGATTTTGCAGATCGCCCAGACCGTTGTACGGGTCGATAATCTCGCCGTTATCGTCCTGGGCCAGCGCATTAATGGTCAGATCGCGACGCTTAAGATCATCTTCCAGCGTGACATCCGGTGCGGCATAGCAAGTAAAACCGGTGTAACCGGAACCGGATTTCCGTTCGGTACGTGCCAGCGCATACTCTTCATGCGTTTGCGGATGCAGAAACACAGGAAAATCGCGGCCTACCTGCTGGTAGCCCGCGTCGAGCATCTCCTGTGGCGTACTGCCGACCACCACCCAATCTCTGTCTTTGACCGATAGCCCTAACAATGCATCCCGAACAGCACCACCGACCAGATAAATCTTCACGCCATCATCCCTTCGTCAAATACACAATTCCTAATAATAAGACAGTGCAACGAAGAAGGCGATTTAGTTCATCCAGCGATCTTTGCGTTTGCGGCTTGGGATCAGGTGCGGCAGTACCAGACCGAGCAGCAAGCCAAGCCCCAGCACGCCACCGCCATACATAAACCATTGCATGATGATGGTGCGCTGTTTGTCATCCAGCTGTACGCTGGCGGCATCGACCTTTTTCTGCGCGACAATCAGCTCGTTTTTCAGTTTCTGATTTTCTTCTTTTAACCCGTTGATCACGCTGTCGCTCTGCGCCACTTTTTGCTGCATTTCTGCGGTGCGCTGATTCCAGGTGTTATCGATATTGGTGAGTTTATCGGTCAGGGTTTTGACCTGATTTTCCAGATCTGGCACACGGGAGCGCAGGCTTGGCTCAGTGCTAAGTTGTTTCAACGGGATCCAGGCGGTACGGCCAGAGCTGTCTTTCACCTGGGCATAATTGGTGTTGGCGTCAGTTTGTAATAAGGTCACTTCCTCGCCGGCGTTAACCGTGCCCACGAGGCGATAATGATCTCCCGGACCGCTACGGACCCAGGTATTCAGTTCGTCAGAAACATAGCGCGTTTCTTCAGCGTGTGAGACGGCAGTCGCGCTAAGTGCGAGTAAAGTTAATCCGATCAGGCGTAATTTTGGCATCAGGCTGTCGTTATTGTCATGGAAAGTGGAACGATAGTAGTGGCATCAGTGTCGCTACGCAAAGCATTCGACATCAATCGGAATCCTCTGTGTCAGGTCTTGCCACTGCTTCAAACTTTTACGCCCGTCAAATTGCCCGTTGCATGGCAATTTGGCGCAAAATACTATCTACTGACAAAAAAGATCGCATTAAGTTCGCCGTTCATCGTCACTTATGTGACATAACCGATAAGTAAAGGCCATGGCTCAGGAAATCGAATTAAAGTTTATTGTTAATCACAGTGCCGTTGAGGCGTTGCGTGACCATCTCAATACGCTGGGCGGCGAGCACCATGACCCCGTGCAGTTGCTGAATATTTACTACGAAACGCCGGATAACTGGCTGCGTAGGCACGATATGGGCTTACGTATTCGTGGCGAAAACGGTCGCTATGAGATGACCATGAAAGTTGCAGGAAGAGTGACAGGCGGCTTACACCAGCGCCCGGAATATAACGTGGCGTTGAGCGAACCGACGCTCGACCTGGCGCAGTTACCGACGGAAATCTGGCCGAACGGCGAATTGCCTGCCGATCTCGCTTCCCGCGTGCAGCCGCTGTTTAGCACCGATTTTTATCGCGAAAAATGGCTAGTAGAGATCGATGGCAGCCGAATTGAAATCGCTCTCGACCAGGGGGAAGTGAAAGCGGGTGAATTTGCTGAGCCTATCTGCGAGCTGGAACTGGAGCTGCTTAGCGGCGACACGCGCGCGGTGCTGAAACTGGCGAACCAACTGGTATCGCAAACCGGATTACGCCAGGGCAGCCTGAGCAAAGCGGCGCGTGGCTATCATCTGGCGCAGGGCAATCCGGCGCGTGAAATCAAACCGACCACCATTTTGCATGTTGCGGCAAAAGCCGATGTGGAACAGGGGCTGGAAGCGGCGCTCGAGCTGGTGTTAGCGCAATGGCAGTATCATGAAGAACTGTGGGTACGCGGCAACGATGCGGCGAAAGAGCAGGTGCTGGCAGCCATTAGCCTAGTCCGTCATACACTGATGCTGTTCGGTGGCATTGTGCCGCGTAAAGCGAGCACTCACTTACGTGATTTGCTGACTCAATGCGAAGCGACCATCGCTTCTGCGGTTTCTGCCGTGACGGCGGTCTACTCTACCGAAACGGCAATGGCGAAGCTGGCGTTGACCGAATGGCTGGTAAGCAAAGCATGGCAGCCGTTTTTAGATGCCAAAGCGCAGGGCAAAATTAGCGACTCCTTCAAACGCTTTGCCGATATCCATCTTTCCCGCCATGCCGCTGAACTGAAAAGCGTTTTCTGCCAGCCGTTAGGCGATCGCTACCGTGACCAGTTGCCACGCCTGATGCGTGATATTGACTCAATACTGTTGCTGGCGGGTTACTATGATCCTGTCGTCGCGCAAGCCTGGCTGGAGAACTGGCAGGGGCTGCGTCACGCTATTGCGACCGGGCAACGCATTGAAATTGAACATTTCCGTAATGAGGCAAACAATCAGGAACCGTTCTGGTTGCACAGCGGAAAACGTTAATCAGGCAAGGATAAAATCGCTTATGAAGCCGCTCTCTTCACCGTTACAGCAGTACTGGCAGACCGTTGTTGAGCGGCTGCCAGAGCTTTTAGCCGAGGAATCACTTAGTGCACAGGCGAAGTCAGTACTTACTTTCAGTGATTTTGTGCAGGACAGCGTGATTGCGCATCCAGAGTGGCTGACGGAACTGGAAAGCCAACCGCCACAGGCTGACGAATGGCAACATTACAGCGTGTGGTTGCAGGAGGCGCTCAGTAATGTGAGCGACGAAGCCGGGTTAATGCGCGAGCTGCGGCTATTCCGGCGGCGCATTATGGTGCGCATCGCATGGGCGCAAACGCTGGCACTGGTTACTGAAGAGAGCATATTGCAGCAGCTCAGTTATCTGGCGGAGACGCTGATTGTTGCGGCGCGTGACTGGCTGTATGACGCCTGCTGCCGCGAGTGGGGAACGCCGTGCAATGCGCAGGGCGAAGCGCAACCGCTGCTGATCTTAGGCATGGGTAAGCTGGGCGGCGGGGAACTGAATTTCTCCTCTGATATCGATCTGATTTTTGCCTGGCCGGAACATGGTTGTACGCAGGGCGGACGCCGGGAACTGGATAACGCGCAGTTTTTTACCCGCATGGGGCAGCGGCTGATTAAAGTGCTGGATCAACCAACGCAGGATGGCTTCGTCTATCGCGTGGATATGCGACTGCGTCCGTTTGGCGAAAGTGGCCCGCTGGTGCTGAGCTTTGCCGCGTTGGAGGATTATTACCAGGAGCAGGGACGCGACTGGGAGCGTTACGCGATGGTCAAAGCGCGGATTATGGGCGATAGCGAAGGCGTCTATGCTAACGAGTTGCGTGCGATGCTGCGCCCGTTTGTTTTCCGTCGTTACATCGATTTCAGCGTGATTCAGTCGCTGCGCAACATGAAAGGGATGATTGCCCGTGAAGTGCGTCGACGTGGTTTGACCGACAATATCAAACTCGGCGCAGGCGGCATTCGCGAAATTGAATTTATCGTTCAGGTGTTCCAGCTCATTCGCGGTGGGCGCGAACCGTTGCTGCAGTCGCGCTCTTTACTGCCAACGCTCAGCGCCATTGCCGCGCTGCATCTGCTTTCTGAAAACGATGCTGAACAATTGCGAGTGGCATATCTGTTCCTGCGGCGTCTGGAAAACCTGCTGCAAAGCATTAACGACGAACAAACCCAAACGCTTCCTTCTGATGAGCTTAACCGTGCGCGGCTGGCGTGGGCGATGGACTTTGCTGACTGGCCGCAACTGACCGGGGCGCTGACCGCACATATGACCAATGTGCGCCGGGTGTTTAATGAATTGATTGGCGACGACGAAAGTGAAACTCAGGAAGAGTCGCTGTCGGAACAGTGGCGTGAGCTGTGGCAGGATGCGTTGCAGGAAGATGACACTACGCCAGTGCTGGCGCATCTTAGCGAGGATGATCGCAAACAGGTCCTAACGCTGATTGCTGATTTCCGCAAAGAGCTGGATAAGCGTACTATCGGGCCGCGAGGACGTCAGGTGCTCGACCATCTGATGCCACATCTGCTAAGTGATGTCTGTGCGCGTGAAGACGCTGCTGTCACGCTGTCGCGCATTACCGCCTTGCTGGTGGGGATTGTTACCCGCACAACCTATTTAGAATTGCTCAGTGAATTCCCTGCGGCGCTTAAACATTTGATTTCTCTGTGTGCCGCATCGCCGATGATTGCCAGCCAGCTAGCGCGTTATCCATTATTGCTGGATGAATTGCTCGATCCAAATACCCTTTACCAGCCGACGGCGACCGATGCCTACCGTGATGAACTGCGCCAGTATTTGCTGCGCGTGCCGGAAGATGACGAAGAACAACAGCTTGAGGCGCTGCGTCAGTTCAAACAGGCGCAGCTGTTACGCATTGCGGCAGCGGATATCGCCGGTACGCTACCGGTAATGAAAGTGAGCGATCACTTAACCTGGCTGGCAGAAGCTATGATAGATGCCGTCGTTCAGCAGGCGTGGGGTCAAATGGTGGCCCGCTACGGTAAGCCAAATCACCTCAACGAACGTGAAGGGCGCGGTTTTGCGGTGGTCGGCTACGGCAAGCTGGGCGGCTGGGAGTTAGGCTACAGTTCCGATCTTGACCTTATCTTCCTCCATGATTGCCCAATGGATGCGATGACTGACGGCGAGCGGGAAATCGACGGGCGGCAGTTTTATCTGCGTCTGGCGCAACGCATTATGCATCTGTTCAGTACGCGTACCTCTTCCGGCATTTTGTATGAAGTGGATGCTCGACTGCGTCCGTCCGGGGCGGCGGGAATGCTGGTGACATCCGCAGCAGCATTTGCCGATTATCAGAAAAACGAGGCCTGGACGTGGGAACATCAGGCGCTGGTGCGTGCGCGTGTAGTGTACGGCGATCCGCAGCTCACTGCGCACTTTGACGCGGTGCGTCGTGAGATTATGACACTGCCGCGAGAAGGTAAAACTCTGCAAACGGAAGTGCGGGAAATGCGCGAGAAAATGCGCGCTCATCTCGGCAATAAACATCGTAATCGCTTTGATATCAAAGCCGATGAAGGCGGAATTACCGATATCGAATTTATTACCCAATATCTGGTGTTGCGCTACGCTCATGAAAAACCGAAGTTAACGCGCTGGTCAGACAACGTGCGTATTCTGGAGCTGCTGGCGCAAAACGACATTATGGAAGAGCAGGAAGCGATGGCGCTGACCCGTGCTTACACGACGCTGCGCGATGAACTTCATCATCTGGCATTACAGGAATTGCCGGGCCATGTGTCGGAGGATTGCTTCACCGCAGAGCGTGATCTGGTGCGGGCAAGCTGGCAGAAGTGGCTGGTGGAAGAATGAAGTATGGTATTATCGCGCGCAAATTTTGAATCTCTCAGGAGACAGGAATGAAAGTAACGCTGCCAGAGTTTGAACGTGCAGGAGTGATGGTGGTTGGTGATGTGATGCTGGATCGTTACTGGTACGGCCCCACCAGTCGTATCTCGCCGGAAGCGCCGGTGCCCGTGGTTAAAGTGAATACCATCGAAGAACGTCCGGGCGGCGCGGCTAACGTGGCGATGAATATCGCTTCTCTCGGTGCTAATGCACGCCTGGTCGGGTTGACGGGCATTGACGATGCAGCGCGCGCGCTGAGTAAATCTCTGGCCGACGTCAACGTCAAATGCGACTTCGTTTCTGTACCGACGCATCCGACCATCACCAAATTACGGGTACTTTCCCGCAACCAACAGCTGATCCGTCTGGATTTTGAAGAAGGTTTCGAAGGTGTTGATCCGCAGCCGCTGCACGAGCGGATTAATCAGGCGCTGAGTTCGATTGGCGCGCTGGTGCTTTCTGACTACGCCAAAGGTGCGCTGGCAAGCGTACAGCAGATGATCCAACTGGCGCGTAAAGCGGGCGTTCCGGTGCTGATTGATCCAAAAGGTACCGATTTTGAGCGCTACCGCGGCGCTACGCTGCTGACACCGAAT
Organism: Shigella sp. SIG3; assembly: GCF_053555855.1. NCBI lineage: Bacteria > Pseudomonadati > Pseudomonadota > Gammaproteobacteria > Enterobacterales > Enterobacteriaceae > Shigella > Shigella sp. SIG3. The sequence continues at coordinate 2,588 of NZ_JBQZXE010000066.1, read as the reverse complement.
CTCTCGGAATTTGAAGCTGTTGTCGGTAAATGTAAGACCGAAGAAGAGATTGTTGAGCGCGGCATGAAACTGATTGCCGATTACGAACTCTCGGCTCTGTTAGTGACCCGTTCCGAACAGGGTATGTCGCTGCTGCAACCGGGTAAAGCGCCGCTGCATATGCCAACCCAGGCGCAGGAAGTGTATGACGTTACCGGTGCGGGCGACACGGTGATTGGCGTCCTGGCGGCAACGCTGGCAGCGGGTAATTCGCTGGAAGAAGCCTGCTTCTTTGCCAATGCGGCGGCTGGCGTGGTGGTCGGCAAACTGGGAACCTCCACGGTTTCGCCGATCGAGCTGGAAAATGCAGTGCGTGGGCGCGCAGATACCGGCTTTGGCGTGATGACCGAAGAGGAACTGAAGCTGGCCGTAGCGGCAGCGCGTAAACGCGGTGAAAAAGTGGTGATGACCAATGGCGTCTTTGACATCCTGCACGCCGGACACGTCTTCTATCTGGCAAATGCCCGCAAACTGGGTGACCGCTTGATTGTCGCTGTGAACAGCGATGCCTCCACCAAACGGCTGAAAGGGGATTCCCGCCCCGTTAACCCGCTCGAACAGCGTATGATTGTGCTGGGCGCACTGGAAGCGGTCGACTGGGTGGTGTCGTTTGAAGAAGACACGCCGCAGCGCTTGATCGCCGGGATCCTGCCAGATTTACTGGTGAAGGGCGGCGACTATAAACCAGAAGAGATCGCCGGGAGTAAAGAAGTCTGGGCCAACGGCGGCGAAGTGCTGGTGCTCAACTTCGAAGACGGTTGCTCGACCACTAACATCATCAAGAAGATCCAACAGGATAAAAAAGGCTAACCGGAAAGCGGTTCACAGATCTCGCTTCGTAGCAGGCAGGCCTATTGACGCTGTTGTTTTTTCAACCTAAAGTAAAGGAACAAGGGTAAGGGAGGATTTCTCCCCCCTCTGATCAGTTGTTAGTAAGTCGGGAAACTTAACAGTAACAACACAACCAGTATGATGACGAACTTCATCATAACCCTTTCCTTCTATAAGGCCCCTTCCTCGGGAGGGGCTTTCCCGTTTCAGCCCCTTGCTGACTCCCCGATTGTTGATGAGCGCCGGACCCCGCGCAACGCTTTCCCTGAAGCAGTTTTGCCTTCCCCGAGCGGTCACGCAAAACGCTGCAACGTCCTGAGCATTTGCACCTTTTAGCGGAACGCAGATATAAAAAATCCCCGGCTTTTTGGGCCAGGGATATGTGTTAATGAAACCTTCTTGACGCTGATTTTTTTTCAACCTAAAGTAAAGGAACAAGGGTGAGGGAGGATTTCTCCCCCCTCTGATTGGCTGTTAATAAGCTGCGAAACTTACGAGTAACAACACAATCAGTATGATGACGAGCTTCATCATAACCCTTTCCTTCTGTAAGGCCCCTTCCTCGGGAGGGGCTTTCCCGTTTCAGCCCTTTGCTGACTCCCCGATTGTTGATGAGCGCCGGACCTCGCGCAACGCTTTCCCAGAGGCAGTTTTGCCTTCCCCGAGCGGTCACGCAAAACGTTGCAACGACCTGATCATTTGCAGTTTTTAGCGGAACGCAGATATAAAAAATCCCCGGCTTTTTGTGCCAGGGACGTTCATAGCTGAAAATTTATTCTACGTTTTCGGCGACGGGAGTTGTTGAGGTTAAGGGTGAAGTCAATGCCGCCAGTGAACCGCCTGAAACGCCAATTTCATTGAGCAAGGAGTCAATCAGCGGAGCCTGTGTGCGGTAAGAGAGAGCGGCTGATAATGCTTGTTCCGCTAGGTTTCCGCCCCCCACATTACCCGTGTTTGCATCACCCGCAGCGCTGCCACGATTCAGACCATCGACCTGAATAATCTTGATACCGTCAATAGATTTCATCGGCTCAACGGATTTTTCTATTACCGCAGGTAGCGCCTGCAACAAGGCCAGTTTGAATTTAAGGCTGGTTTGTTCATCAGAAAGTACGTTGATAGCATCGTTCAGCGCACGTTGTGCTTCTGCTTCCGCCAGACCCTTTTTACGTGTAGCTTCGGCTAACTCAACGATAGCCGCCGCCTGCATCTCTGCGGCTTCTTTTTCTGCTTTCGCCCGCACGGTCAGTTCAACCGCTTTGGTTTCTGCATCCTGCGCGGCAGCGATTAGGGCAACTTGTTTAGCACGATCGGCTTCTGCCTGGGACTGTTGTTCCGATTTGGCGGCAATAGCGATCGATTTCGTCTGGTTGGCGATTTCGGTGACCTGCTGCTGTTCGATCTCTTTAATACGAACTTCACGTTCAGCCTCAACCTTTCTTGAGCGGACGGCCTGCTCGCGCTCGATCTCCGTTTCCTGAATTTGTCGTTCAGCCAGAATTCGCGTCTGCTCTGCTTCACGACGACGTTCAGCTTCAAAAGCCGCAATACGTGCATTCTGTTCGGCAGTACGGGTTTTAACCTGCTGCTCCTGCTCAAGCGTCATAAACGCTTCTTGTTGTTCGGTAATGACTCCAACTTACTGATAGTGTTTTATGTTCAGATAATGCCCGATGACCTTGTCATGCAACTCCACCGATTTTGAGAACGACAGTAAC
>NZ_JBQZXE010000065.1:0-21244 GCF_053555855.1 Shigella sp. SIG3 | reverse complement strand
AAGGCCCAGTCGGGCCTTTTTGCGCTGGTGCAGAAAAAGGTCGGATGCGACACTGGCTGCGTCTGATCCAGCCTACTCTTGCTTATCCGTTCTGCTTTTGCATCCACTCCACCACAAAATCAGCCAGCCCCTCAACATCATTAATATCCAGTAATGCGACATCAAGATTAAGCGGCACATCACTGGCTACAGCAATAACATGCCTGTCTATCACTAATTCTTCAGGTCGATGTCCGGCTGCATCGCGAAACAGCACAATCTTTGCGATCTCTTCATGCTTAAACCCTTCGACCAGAATCAAATCCAGCTTTGAGGTATCCATTCGACTTGCGAGAAAATGTAGATCCAGCTCTTCTTCGTCTGGTGTTTCCGTCATCAAGGCCCATCGTTGCTGGCTGGCAACGATGGTTTGTGCCGCGCCAGCCTTGCGCAGCTCATAGCTATCTTTGCCTGGCTTATCAACATCCATATCATGGTGCGTATGCTTAATCAGCCCCGGACGGATCCCTCTGGCGCATAATGCCGGGATCAGTTTTTTCAAAAGCGTAGTTTTTCCGGTACCACTCCACGCGGCAAAGGCGAGTAACGGTATCATCGTTTTTCCTGCCATCGGGCAAGCTCCTCTGGCGTATTCACGTTAACAAATGCATCTTTATGATCGCTGAAATCAACCGCATGACCGCCAGCCAGACGCATAAATGCCATTACCCGGCGTTCTCCTGCTTGCAGATATTCCAGTAATAAAGGCTCAATAGCGCGGTTTACCAGAGCAATAGTCGGGTGATCGCGTTCACCGTCATGGACCCACACGACAGGCGCATCTTTGCGCTGATGATTAAGCCGGGCGGCTAAATCATGGGGAATGTAAGGCGTATCGCACGGACAAAACAAAAACCACTCACCAGCTTCCTGCTGCATTACTGAAAGCATTCCTGCCAGAGGGCCTGGGTAATCCGCCAGTGAATCTTCAATCACTTTCAGACCGCCTGCCTGATAGATTTCCTGATGACGATTAGCATTAACCACGACGTGAGAGAGCTGCGTCTTAAGCGCGTCAGCGACATGTTGCCACAGCGGTTTGCCATTTAAGTCCAGCAATCCTTTATCTACGCCGCCCATTCGTCTGGCTTTACCGCCTGCCAGCACAACGCCTGTTATCGTCGTCATCAGATTCACCGATATCGCCTCTTTTATTGTGGGATTGACCCTGCTAACGTGTCTGTCTCAAGAGTAAGGAGCATTACTATGAAATGTAAACGTCTGAATGAAGTTATTGAACTCCTCCAGCCAGCCTGGCAAAAAGAGCCAGACTTTAACTTGTTGCAATTTTTGCAGAAACTGGCGAAAGAGTCAGGTTTTGACGGCGAACTGGCGGATTTGACGGATGACATTCTGATCTATCACCTGAAAATGCGTGATTCCGCGAAAGATGCGGTGATCCCGGGTTTGCAGAAAGATTATGAAGAAGACTTCAAAACGGCGCTGTTACGCGCTCGCGGCGTAATTAAAGAGTAAAAGCTTGTAAGCGGCGCCACCAAAATCATCGTGAAATGATATCCTTCATCATTCGTAATGTTTTCCGGATGATGGGATGAACAACAGCGCTTTTACTTTCCAGACACTACACCCGGATACCATCATGGACGCTCTGTTTGAGCAAGGGATCCGGGTGGATTCCGGTCTTACCCCGCTTAACAGCTATGAAAACCGTGTCTATCAATTTCAGGACGAAGAGCGTCGACGTTTTGTCGTCAAATTTTATCGCCCTGAACGTTGGACAGCCGATCAAATTCTCGAAGAACATCAATTTGCGTTGCAGCTGGTAAATGATGAAGTTCCGGTCGCAGCACCTGTGGCCTTTAACGGTCAGACTTTATTGAATCATCAGGGATTTTATTTCGCTGTTTTTCCAAGCGTCGGTGGTCGCCAGTTCGAAGCTGATAATATCGATCAGATGGAAGCGGTTGGGCGTTATTTAGGGCGTATGCACCAGACGGGGCGCAAACAGCTTTTTATTCATCGCCAGACCATCGGTCTGAATGAATATCTCATTGAGCCTCGCAAGCTGTTTGAGGACGCTACACTGATACCTTCCGGGTTGAAAGCGGCATTTCTGAAAGCGACAGATGAGCTGATCGCCGCCGTTACAGCACACTGGCGGGAAGATTTCACCGTTCTGCGGCTACATGGAGACTGCCACGCCGGGAATATTCTCTGGCGCGATGGTCCAATGTTTGTTGATCTGGATGATGCACGTAATGGTCCAGCTATTCAGGATTTGTGGATGTTGCTCAATGGCGATAAAGCCCAGCAGCGGATGCAACTGGAAACTATTATTGAAGCTTATGAAGAATTTAGCGAGTTCGACACCGCTGAAATCGGACTGATTGAACCTTTACGCGCCATGCGTTTGGTTTATTATCTTGCCTGGCTAATGCGGCATTGGGCTGATCCCGCGTTCCCGAAAAATTTCCCGTGGTTAACCGGGGAAGATTACTGGCTACGACAGACGGCGACTTTTATAGAACAGGCAAAAGTTCTACAAGAACCCCCTTTGCAATTAACACCTATGTATTAATCGGAGAGAGTAGATCATGAAAAAGATTTGGCTGGCGCTGGCTGGTTTAGTTTTAGCGTTTAGCGCATCGGCGGCGCAGTATGAAGATGGTAAACAGTACACTACCCTGGAAAAACCGGTAGCTGGCGCGCCGCAAGTGCTGGAGTTTTTCTCTTTCTTCTGCCCGCACTGCTATCAGTTTGAAGAAGTTCTGCATATTTCTGATAATGTGAAGAAAAAACTGCCGGAAGGCGTGAAGATGACTAAATACCACGTCAACTTCATGGGTGGTGACCTGGGCAAAGATCTGACTCAGGCATGGGCTGTGGCGATGGCGCTGGGCGTGGAAGACAAAGTGACTGTTCCGCTGTTTGAAGGCGTACAGAAAACCCAGACCATTCGTTCAGCATCTGATATCCGCGATGTATTTATCAATGCAGGTATTAAAGGTGAAGAGTACGACGCGGCGTGGAACAGCTTCGTGGTGAAATCTCTGGTCGCTCAGCAGGAAAAAGCCGCAGCTGATGTGCAATTGCGTGGTGTTCCGGCGATGTTTGTTAACGGTAAATATCAGCTGAATCCGCAGGGTATGGATACCAGCAATATGGATGTTTTTGTTCAGCAGTATGCTGATACGGTGAAATATCTGTCCGAGAAAAAATAATTCAATGTAAATTACATAAAGCCCGTGAATATTCACGGGCTTTTTTTATTATTTAATAAATATAAATACATTCTGATAATGCATCCTGCCGCTGGACATTATTTCAGCATAAGTGGATATTCAAAGTTTTGCTGTTTTATCAGGGAATATTTATATGATACGTAAGTCAGCTACAGGTGTTATTGTTGCGTTAGCCGTAATCTGGGGTGGTGGCACATGGTACACAGGTACGCAAATTCAGCCTGGTATCGAAAAGTTTATTAAAGATTTTAACGATGCGAAAAAGAAAGGTGAACATGCCTACGATATGACGTTAAGTTATAAAAACTTTGACAAAGGCTTTTTTAATTCCCGTATTCAAATGCAAATGACATTCGATAACGGTGCACCCGATCTCAATATCAAGCCAGGCCAGAAAGTTGTATTTGATGTGGATGTTGAGCACGGTCCGTTGCCCATCACAATGTTAATGCATGGTAATGTCATCCCAGCATTGGCAGCGGCAAAAGTGAACGTAGTGAATAATGAACTGACACAACCGCTATTTATCGCCGCGAAAAATAAATCGCCCGTGGAAGCGACATTGCGATTCGCGTTTGGTGGCTCATTCTCTACGACATTAGATGTTGCCCCTGCAGAGTATGGAAAGTTTTCTTTTGGTGAGGGCCAGTTTACTTTTAATGGTGATGGTAGTTCATTGTCTAACCTGGATATTGAAGGCAAAGTCGAAGATATTGTTCTGCAATTATCACCAATGAACAAAGTAACGGCAAAAAGTTTTACCATTGATTCTCTGGCGCGATTAGAAGAAAAGAAATTTCCGGTTGGTGAAAGCGAGTCGAAATTTAATCAGATTAACATTATCAATCACGGGGAAGACGTTGCCCAAATCGATGCTTTCGTTGCAAAAACCAGGCTGGATCGCGTTAAAGACAAAGATTATATCAATGTCAATCTGACCTACGAACTTGATAAGTTAACAAAAGGGAATCAGCAACTCGGTAGTGGTGAGTGGTCATTGATTGCTGAATCTATTGATCCCTCAGCAGTGCGCCAATTTATCATCCAGTATAACATTGCGATGCAGAAGCAGCTTGCTGCACACCCTGAGTTAGCAAACGATGAAGTTGCTCTGCAAGAAGTGAATGCTGCATTGTTCAAAGAGTATTTACCGTTATTACAAAAAAGTGAGCCGACCATTAAACAACCGGTAAGATGGAAGAACGCACTCGGCGAACTAAATGCCAATCTGGATATCAGTATTGCCGACCCAGCCAAATCTTCATCATCCACAAACAAAGATATCAAATCGCTCAATTTTGATGTGAAGTTACCGCTTAATGTCGTCACATAAACCGCAAAACAGCTTAATTTATCTGAAGGAATGGATGCGGAAAAAGCGCAAAAGCAGGCTGATAAACAAATCAGCGGGATGATGACATTAGGTCAGATGTTTCAGTTAATCACGATTGACAACAATACCGCCTCGCTGCAGCTGCGTTATACACCGGGTAAAGTTGTTTTTAACGGACAGGAGATGAGCGAAGAAGAATTTATGTCTCGTGCCGGACGTTTTGTTCATTAAAATACTCACTCGCCTCTGCTCATTCAGAGGCGAGTAAAACTTACTTATTCTGACGCTGTGATGATATGAGAGACGTCAGAAGCCGGTCTTTTTCCTGCCACAATGAGTTCAGCCATTGCTGAAAATGGCGCTTAAAGCTTTTGTCATTGATGTAGTCGCCATGTAACTCATCGGCAATAGGCTGTAAATCCACATGTACGACAATCCGCGTCAGTTTACCGCTTAACATATCGAAGAACGGCTGACGGTTATTGTCCGGATAACACAGCGTAACATTAAGCAGTTTATCGAATTGTTTACCCAGTACATTTAGCGCCATCGCAATGCCTGCCGCCTTTGGTGGCAACAAGTTTTGAAAAGTGGAGTGGGTTTGCTGATGTTTTTCTTGCGTGAAACGGGAGCCTTCAACGAAATTGACAATGGTGGTGGGATGCAGGCGAAACTTTTCACAAGAACGCCGAGTGGTTTCAACATCTTGACCACGTCGCTCCGGATGACGTAATAAATAAGCGCGGGAATAACGCTTCATAAACGGCATATCCAGCGCCCAGCACGCCAGGCCAAGAAATGGCACCCAGGCCAGCTGTTGCTTGAGGAAATATTTATTCATCGGAATGTGCTTACGAAACAGCACGCACAGTACGACAATATCTGCCCAACTACGGTGGTTACAAATAAGCAGATACCAGTTCTTCTTACTTAACCCTTCCAGCCCGTGAACTTCCCATTGCAGGTGTGGGTTCAGATGCAGTAATACCGCCAGACCTTCACACCAGCAATACATCATAAAATCACAAAAACGCGAAACCTTTCGCCAAATGACTGGCACAGGTAGCAATAGTTTTACAATCCCGGCAATGATGATCGGGACGGAACAAAAAATAGTGACCAAAATGGTCAATACGATACTCAGCAAAAGGGTTATCGCAGCGAGTATTCTCGTCATAATGAATTTATTCAAAAGGTTAGCCATAGACAGTGCACTAAAGAAGCGCAAGGCGCAGATTTTAGCAGAAAATGACCCAAATAACGGATGATCCTTAAGGAGAAAAATAATTCATATCTATCCACATTAGAAAAAATCCCATTATCTCAATTATTAGGGATGGATTTATTTTTAACTGCATGAAAAATAAAGACAAACATCATGCTGTAAAAAGCATGATAATAAATTAAAAGCGATGTAAATAATTTATGCACAAAGTTATCCACATGACGATTTGCGAGCGATCCAGCAGATCTACAAAAGATTTTCACGAAAAGCGGTGAAAAACTCATGTTTTCATCCTGTCTGTGGCATCCTTTACCCATAATCTGATAAACAGGCACGGACATTATGGTTCAGATCCCCCAAAATCCACTTATCCTTGTAGATGGTTCATCTTATCTTTATCGCGCATATCACGCGTTTCCCCCGCTGACTAACAGCGCAGGCGAGCCGACCGGTGCGATGTATGGTGTCCTCAACATGCTGCGCAGTCTGATCATGCAATATAAACCGACGCATGCAGCGGTGGTCTTTGACGCCAAGGGAAAAACCTTTCGTGATGAACTGTTTGAACATTACAAATCACATCGCCCGCCAATGCCGGACGATCTGCGAGCACAAATCGAACCTCTGCACGCGATGGTTAAAGCGATGGGACTGCCGCTGCTGGCGGTTTCTGGCGTAGAAGCGGACGACGTTATCGGTACTCTGGCGCGCGAAGCCGAAAAAGCCGGGCGTCCGGTGCTGATTAGCACTGGCGATAAAGATATGGCGCAGCTGGTGACGCCAAATATTACGCTTATCAATACCATGACGAATACCATCCTCGGACCGGAAGAGGTGGTGAATAAGTACGGCGTGCCGCCAGAATTGATCATCGACTTCCTGGCGCTGATGGGTGACTCCTCTGATAACATTCCTGGCGTACCGGGCGTCGGTGAAAAAACCGCGCAGGCATTGCTGCAAGGTCTTGGCGGGCTGGATACGCTGTATACCGAGCCAGAAAAAATTGCTGGGTTGAGCTTCCGTGGCGCGAAAACAATGGCAGCGAAGCTCGAGCAAAACAAAGAAGTTGCTTATCTCTCATACCAGTTGGCGACGATTAAAACCGATGTTGAACTGGAGCTGACCTGTGAACAACTGGAAGTGCAGCAACCGGCAGCGGAAGAGTTGTTGGGGCTGTTCAAAAAGTATGAGTTCAAACGCTGGACTGCTGATGTCGAAGCGGGCAAATGGTTACAGGCCAAAGGGGCAAAACCAGCCGCGAAGCCGCAGGAAACCAGTGTTGCAGACGAAGCGCCAGAAGTGACGGCAACGGTGATTTCTTATGACAACTACGTCACTATCCTTGATGAAGAAACACTGAAAGCGTGGATTGCGAAGCTGGAAAAAGCGCCGGTATTTGCATTTGATACCGAAACCGACAGCCTTGATAACATCTCTGCTAACCTGGTCGGGCTTTCTTTTGCTATCGAGCCAGGCGTAGCGGCATATATTCCGGTTGCTCATGATTATCTTGATGCGCCCGATCAAATCTCTCACGAGCGTGCACTCGAGTTGCTAAAACCGCTGCTGGAAGATGAAAAGGCGCTGAAGGTCGGGCAAAACCTGAAATACGATCGCGGTATTCTGGCGAATTACGGCATTGAACTGCGTGGGATTGCGTTTGATACCATGCTGGAGTCCTACATTCTCAATAGCGTTGCCGGGCGTCACGATATGGACAGCCTCGCGGAACGTTGGTTGAAGCACAAAACCATCACTTTTGAAGAGATTGCGGGTAAAGGCAAAAATCAACTGACCTTTAACCAGATTGCCCTCGAAGAGGCCGGACGTTACGCCGCCGAAGATGCAGATGTCACCTTGCAGTTGCATCTGAAAATGTGGCCGGATCTGCAAAAACACAAAGGGCCGTTGAACGTCTTCGAGAATATCGAAATGCCGCTGGTGCCGGTGCTTTCACGCATTGAACGTAACGGTGTGAAGATCGATCCGAAAGTGCTGCACAATCATTCTGAAGAGCTCACCTTGCGTCTGGCTGAGCTGGAAAAGAAAGCGCATGAAATTGCAGGTGAAGAATTTAACCTTTCTTCCACCAAGCAGTTGCAAACCATTCTGTTTGAAAAACAGGGTATTAAACCGCTGAAGAAAACGCCGGGTGGCGCGCCGTCAACGTCGGAAGAGGTACTGGAAGAACTGGCGCTGGACTATCCGTTGCCAAAAGTGATTCTGGAGTATCGTGGTCTGGCGAAGCTGAAGTCGACTTACACCGACAAGCTGCCGCTGATGATCAACCCGAAAACCGGGCGTGTGCATACCTCTTATCACCAGGCAGTAACTGCAACGGGACGTTTATCGTCAACCGATCCTAACCTGCAAAACATTCCGGTGCGTAACGAAGAAGGTCGTCGTATCCGCCAGGCGTTTATTGCGCCAGAGGATTATGTGATTGTCTCAGCGGACTACTCGCAGATTGAACTGCGCATTATGGCGCATCTCTCGCGTGATAAAGGCTTGCTGACCGCATTCGCGGAAGGAAAAGATATCCACCGGGCAACGGCGGCAGAAGTGTTTGGTTTGCCACTGGAAACCGTCACCAGCGAGCAACGCCGTAGCGCGAAAGCGATCAACTTTGGTCTGATTTATGGCATGAGTGCTTTCGGTCTGGCGCGGCAATTGAACATTCCACGTAAAGAAGCGCAGAAGTACATGGACCTTTACTTCGAACGCTACCCTGGCGTGCTGGAGTATATGGAACGCACCCGTGCTCAGGCGAAAGAGCTGGGCTACGTTGAAACGCTGGACGGACGCCGTCTGTATCTGCCGGATATCAAATCCAGCAATGGTGCTCGTCGTGCAGCGGCTGAACGTGCAGCCATTAACGCGCCAATGCAGGGAACCGCCGCCGACATTATCAAACGGGCGATGATTGCCGTTGATGCGTGGTTACAGGCTGAGCAACCGCGTGTACGTATGATCATGCAGGTACACGATGAACTGGTATTTGAAGTTCATAAAGATGATGTTGATGCCGTCGCGAAGCAGATTCATCAACTGATGGAAAACTGTACCCGTCTGGATGTGCCGTTGCTGGTGGAAGTGGGGAGTGGCGAAAACTGGGATCAGGCGCACTAAGATTCGCCTGAACATGCCCTTTTTTCGTAAGTAAGCAACATAAGCTGTCACGTTTTGTGATGGCTATTAGAAATTCCTATGCAACAACTGAAAAAAAATTACAAAAAGTGCTTTCTGAACTGAACAAAAAAGAGTAAAGTTAGTCGCGTAGGGTACAGAGGTAAGATGTTCTATCTTTCAGACCTTTTACTTCACGTAATCGGATTTGGCTGAATATTTTAGCCGCCCCAGTCAGTAATGACTGGGGCGTTTTTTATTGGGCGAAAGAAAAGATCCGTAATGCCTGATGCGCTATGTTTATCAGGCCAACGGTAGAATTGTAATCTATTGAATTTACGGGCCGGATACGCCACATCCGGCACAAGCATTAAGGCAAGAAAATTATTCGCCGTCCTGCGTTTCTTCTACAGGCTGCATCTCGCTAAACCAGGTATCCAGTTTCTGCCGCAGCTTGTCTACGCCTTGTTTCTTCAACGAAGAAAACGTTTCAACCTGCACATCACCGTTAAACGCCAGTACAGCTTCACGCACCATATTCAATAGCGCTTTACGTGCGCCGCTTGCCAGTTTGTCCGCTTTGGTCAGCAGCACCAGAACGGCGATATTGCTGTCTACCGCCCACTCAATCATCTGCTGATCCAAATCTTTCAGCGGATGGCGAATATCCATTAGCACCACCAGACCTTGCAGGCTCTGACGTTTTTCGAGGTATTCGCCGAGCGCACGCTGCCATTTGCGCTTCATCTCTTCCGGGACTTCCGCATAACCGTACCCAGGCAAGTCAACCAGACGCTTGCCGTCAGCCACTTCAAACAGGTTGATAAGCTGGGTGCGCCCTGGGGTTTTTGAGGTACGAGCCAGGCTTTTCTGGTTAGTCAGCGTGTTCAGCGCGCTGGATTTACCTGCGTTGGAACGGCCTGCAAAAGCCACTTCAATTCCGGTATCGGAAGGTAGGTGGCGAATATCAGGCGCACTCATCACAAAATGCGTCTGTTGATAATTCAAATTAGTCAAAGCGGTCGTCTCCGTCAGTCAAAGCTTTGTGGCGATTATACCTGAACCATAATAAAAGGCGGATTTTTCGGCGTGAGCGTTGTAAGTAAAAGCCATACGCTTTGTGAGACATTGCCGATAGTCTTTATGCGAAATAGCAGAGAAAATTCTGCGATGCATGTCAAATAAGCTATATAAATCAGTGAATTGCTTTTATATAAAACTCTGAAAATGTGCAAATACTGATGGCGGTTGATTGTTTGTTTAAAGCAAAGGCGTAAAGTAGCACCCATAGAGCGAGGACGCTAACAGGAACAATGACTCAGGATGAGGGTCAGGAGCGCCAGGAGGCGAAGACAGAGGATTGTCAGGAAGACAAACGTCCGGAGACGTAATTAAACGGAAATGGAATCAACACGGATTGTTCCGGCTAATGGAAAAACAGGGTGTGTTGGCGGCCTGCAAGGATTGTAAGACCCGTTAAGGGTTATGAGTCAGGAAAAAAGGCGACAGAGTAATCTGTCGCCTTTTTTCTTTGCTTGCTTTCTGTTAGATTCCGCCGCAAATCTATACTGAATAAAACGGCTAAAAGACGAACCATTATGAAACCATCATCTTCAAACTCACGCAGCAAAGGTCATGCAAAAGCGCGTCGAAAAACACGCGAGGAGCTGGATCAGGAAGCTCGTGACCGTAAGCGTCAGAAAAAACGTCGTGGTCATGCGCCGGGCAGCCGCGCAGCGGGCGGAAACACCACGTCAGGCAGCAAAGGCCAGAACGCACCAAAAGATCCACGTATTGGCAGTAAAACCCCTATTCCATTGGGAGTGACTGAAAAAGTCACCAAACAGCACAAACCGAAGAGTGAGAAACCTATGCTTTCACCGCAGGCGGAGTTGGAATTACTGGAAACGGATGAGCGTCTGGATGCGCTGCTGGAACGTCTGGAAGCAGGCGAAACCCTGAGCGCCGAAGAGCAATCCTGGGTGGATGCTAAACTGGATCGTATTGATGAGTTGATGCAGAAACTCGGCCTCTCTTATGACGATGACGAAGAAGAGGAAGAAGACGAGAAGCAAGAAGACATGATGCGTCTGCTGCGGGGCAACTAACGGATTGCCGCCGTGGGCCTTCCCGTTCTGCTGATAACCCTTCCGGTTATATGTTATCTGGTGTGGTTATTCGTTAAACTACAGCGGTTGTCGCGGCGACAAAAGTGGCTGCGCAACCGGCTGATGACCCGAAACGGGCATCCGCCGGTACGCCGTAGCCGCCAGAGACGCCATCGGAAGGAGTGAGCATGTCTGTACAGCAAATCGACTGGGATCTGGCCCTGATCCAGAAATATAACTATTCCGGGCCACGATACACCTCGTACCCGACCGCGCTGGAGTTTTCAGAAGACTTCGGCGAACAGGCGTTTTTACAAGCCGTGGCGCGCTATCCTGAGCGTCCATTATCTCTCTACGTACATATCCCGTTCTGCCATAAGCTTTGTTACTTCTGCGGTTGCAATAAGATTGTTACTCGCCAGCAGCACAAGGCCGATCAGTATCTGGACGCGCTGGAGCAAGAAATCGTCCATCGTGCACCGCTGTTCGCCGGGCGTCACGTCAGCCAATTGCACTGGGGCGGCGGAACGCCGACGTATCTGAATAAAGCGCAAATCAGCCGTCTGATGAAGCTGCTGCGCGAAAACTTCCATTTCAATACCGATGCGGAGATTTCGATCGAAGTCGATCCGCGGGAAATCGAACTGGATGTACTCGATCATTTACGCGCCGAAGGCTTTAATCGCCTGAGCATGGGCGTGCAGGACTTCAACAAAGAAGTGCAACGTCTGGTTAACCGCGAGCAGGATGAAGAGTTCATCTTTGCACTGCTTAACCATGCGCGTGAGATTGGTTTTACCTCCACCAACATCGACCTGATTTACGGCCTGCCGAAACAGACGCCGGAGAGTTTCGCCTTTACCCTGAAACGTGTGGCGGAGCTGAACCCCGATCGTCTGAGCGTTTTTAACTACGCGCATCTGCCGACCATTTTTGCTGCTCAGCGCAAAATCAAAGATGCTGACCTGCCGAGTCCGCAGCAAAAACTCGATATCCTGCAGGAAACCATCGCCTTCCTGACGCAATCGGGCTATCAGTTTATCGGTATGGATCACTTTGCCCGTCCTGATGACGAGCTGGCGGTGGCCCAGCGTGAAGGCGTGCTGCATCGTAACTTCCAGGGCTACACCACTCAGGGCGATACCGATCTGCTGGGGATGGGCGTTTCCGCCATCAGCATGATTGGCGACTGCTACGCGCAGAACCAGAAAGAGTTGAAGCAGTACTATCAGCAAGTGGATGAACAAGGCAATGCGCTGTGGCGTGGTATTGCGCTAACGCGTGATGACTGTATTCGCCGCGATGTGATTAAGTCGCTCATCTGCAACTTCCGTCTGGATTACGCCCCTCTTGAGAAACAGTGGGATTTGCACTTCGCTGATTACTTTGCGGAAGATCTCAAGCTGCTCGCCCCGTTAGCAAAAGATGGGCTGGTGGATGTGGATGAGAAGGGAATACAGGTGACGGCGAAAGGTCGCTTGCTGATCCGCAACATTTGCATGTGCTTTGATACCTATCTGCGCCAGAAAGCGCGGATGCAGCAGTTCTCACGGGTGATTTAAAGAGTGAATGGCGCTTCGTTTACAAAGTAGAAAACGAAAGCGCCATCAATGTGCTGAGAACAAGATTGCCTGATGCGCTGGGCAACAAAACCTGTTGAAATTATTGCTTTTGTAGGCCGGATAAGGCGTTTACGCCGCATCAGGCATCTGAGCATGATGCCTGATGCGACGCTGGTCGCGTCTTATCAGGCCTACGACTTTCTCCGCATCCGGCATAAACAACGAGCTTCAGCTAAACAGCCCAATCATCGCGGCACACAGCACGGCAGCAACGGCAGTTTGCGGTGTGTGGCTGTCAACTGCGCCACTCGATACCAGATTAATTATTGATTCCAGCATAATGACTCTCCCCGTTTTCCGGGCAAGATCATACTGAACTTATCGGAACAGTAAAGCGCAAAATACCAGCAATTTGCGCTCAATAATCAATCTTTACACACAAGCCGTGAATCACTCCATCCCCAGCTCTTTTAACTTACGCGTCAGAGTGTTGCGGCCCCAGCCGAGTAGCCGCGCCGCTTCCTGTTTATGCCCCTGCGTATGTCGCAACGCGGTCGTCAGTAACGTCCGCTCCAGCTCTGGCTGCGCTTCGGAAAGCAGATTTTGATGACCGGAACGCAGCGCTCTGTCTGCCCACTGCGCTAAAAGTGTCGCCCAACTGTCCGGTTGCATTTGCGAAGTACTCTCCGCAACCGTTGATTCAAACAGTTCGCCGGGCAAATCCTGAATCAACACTTCCTGCCCGGCGGCCATCACCGTTAGCCAGCGGCAGGTGTTTTCCAGCTGGCGCACGTTGCCTGGCCACGCCAGACGCGTCAGAGCAGCTTCGGTTTCCGGATGCAGCAACTTCGCTTCTACGCCCAGTTCGCGCGCGGCAACCTGTAAAAAATGGCGCGCCAGACGGGGAATATCTTCCCGACGTTCGCGCAGCGGCGGCAGATGAACGCGGATAACGTTCAGGCGGTGGAACAGATCCTCACGGAACTTACCTTCCTGCACCCGCTGTTCAAGATTCTGGTGAGTGGCAGCGATAATCCGCACATCCACTTTCACCGGCGCATAGCCGCCAACGCGATAAAACTGACCGTCTGCCAGCACGCGCAGCAAACGCGTCTGCACATCCAGCGGCATATCTCCAATTTCGTCGAGAAATAACGTGCCGCCATCGGCCTGTTCAAAACGCCCCTGACGAATGGTATTCGCGCCAGTAAACGCGCCTTTCTCGTGGCCAAACAGTTCTGATTCGATCAAATCTTTTGGGATAGCTGCCATATTCAGCGCGATAAACGGCGCTTTGGTGCGCGGACTGTGGCGATGCAGGGCATGAGCGACCAGTTCTTTACCGGTGCCGGATTCGCCGTTAATCAGCACGCTAATAGAAGAACGCGAAAGCCGACCGATAATACGGAACACGTCCTGCATGGCTTGCGCTTCGCCGATGATATCGGTCGTTGGGCCGTTAAGCTGAATATTACGCGGCTGCTGCTGTTCCTGGTAATGACTGATAGCGCGCTCAACCAGCGCCACTGCTTCGTCGATATCAAACGGTTTGGGCAGATAATCAAACGCCCCTTGTTGATAGGCGCTGACGGCAGCATCCAGATCGGAATGTGCGGTCATAATGATGACCGGAAGCATTGGATGGCGCTGTTTAATCTGCTTGAGCAGCGCCAGCCCGTCCATTCCCGGCATACGGATATCTGAAAGCAGCACATCCGGCGTTTTGCTCGCCAGCGCCTCCAGTACTTCCGCGCCGTTCTCAAATGTCGTACAGGTTAAACCCGCTCCAGCGAGCGCACGTTCAAGCACCCAACGGATGGAACTATCGTCATCGACTACCCAGACTATCCCTCGTTGCATAAACGTCACCTTTATTTCCTGATAGGCAGGTAAACCGAGAACTCGGTATGACCTGGCCAACTGGTAAATTCAATTTTGCCTGAATGCTGATCAATCAAATTACGGGCGATGGATAAGCCAAGCCCGGTGCCACCTTCGCGGCCGCTGACCATCGGGTAAAACAGCGTATCCTGCAAATGAGGCGGAATGCCCGGCCCGTTATCTTCCACATCAATCCGCGCCGCCAGCCGGTAGCGCTCGCCGTGTAAGGTCAGTTGAAACGCGGTGCGGGTACGCAGAATGATTTCACCGCCTTCCGGCCCCAGCGCCTGTAGCGCATTGCGCACAATATTCAGCAAGACCTGTTCAATTTGATCCGGGTCGTGCGCCAGTTCCGGCAGGCTGGGATCGTAATCACGAATCAACCGCACGTTGTCCGGCAGTTCCATCGACACCAGCGTTACCACGCGTTCAGCCACTTTGTGAATACTTTCGGTAACGCGCGTACCGGGCAGCTGCGGCCCCAACAGACGGTCGACCAAATTTCGCAGCCGGTCCGCCTGTTCGATAATCACTTTGGTATATTCGAGTAGTGATGGGTCAGGTAACGCTTTGCTGAGTAACTGCGCCGCGCCACGTAAACCGCCAAGCGGATTTTTAATCTCATGTGCCAGGCCGCGCACTAAATCACGGGCAGCTACTTGTTGAGCATGTTGTAGTTGTTCCTGGCTTAAGCGGCGCTGGTTATCCATCGGTGCCATCTCCAGCAGGATCATGCCGTCCGGCATACGCTGGGCCGTCACAGAAAGGATATGCGAGCGACCATCGATGACCAGCGTCACTTCGTTATCGGTAAAGCCTTGCCCCGCCTCCAGACTTTCTTGCATCAGCTCGATATTTAATGAGAAGTAGCTCAACAGTTCCGGTAACGGCGTACCAAACAATTTGCGGGAGCTTTGGGCGAGCAGTTGTTGCGCGGCGGGGTTGGCGTAATGGATCGCCAGATTGTCATCAATTAACAAAATACTGTTAATCAGCGAGTTGAGGATCTGCCCAGCATCGGGCTGCGTGCCTGTTGCCATAAAGCAGTCTCCTGAACAGGTTGCACCATTTTAGTGCATTATAGCTTTTTACGGATAAAAAGCGCGAAGCATCAGAGAATTGACGGAGAAAAAAGCCCATGCAGAGATGGGCTGAAAGTTTCCACGGCAACTAAATCCCGGCGTTGTGCGCCGGGTAGTACAACTTCAACTATTAGACGCTGTAGTACAGCTCAAACTCTACCGGATGCGGAGTCATACGCACGCGGTCATCTTCTTCGCGACGCAGAGCGATGTACGCATCGATCGCTTCATCCGTGAACACGCCACCGGCTTTCAGGAACTCGCGGTCCAGATCCAGTTCGTTCAGTGCTTCTTCCAGAGAGCCTGCAACCTGTGGGATCTCTTTCGCTTCTTCTGGCGGCAGGTCATACAGGTTTTTGTCCATGGCTTCGCCCGGATGGATCTTGTTCTTGATACCATCAAGACCGGCCATCAGCAGGGCAGCAAAGCACAGGTACGGGTTAGCTGCCGGATCCGGGAAACGTACTTCGATACGACGTGCTTTCGGAGAAGAAACCACCGGAATACGGATAGACGCAGAACGGTTACGCGCAGAGTAAGCCAGCATTACCGGTGCTTCGTAGCCCGGGACCAGACGCTTATAAGAGTTGGTGGTCGGGTTTGCCAGGGCGTTAATCGCTTTAGCGTGTTTGATTACGCCGCCAATGTAGTACAGCGCCTGCTCAGACAGACCTGCGTATTTGTCGCCTGCGAACAGGTTAACGCCGTTTTTAGACAGAGACATGTGGCAGTGCATACCGGAGCCGTTATCACCGAACATCGGTTTTGGCATAAAGGTCGCGGTTTTACCGAAGCGGTGCGCTACGTTATGCACGACATATTTGTAGATCTGAATTTCGTCAGCTTTTTTGGTCATGGTATTGAAGCGGGTAGCCACTTCGTTCTGACCAGCAGTCGCTACTTCGTGGTGATGGGCTTCAACCACCAGACCCATCTGTTCCATCACCAGACACATTTCAGAACGAATATCCTGAGCAGAGTCTACCGGCGGAACCGGGAAGTAACCGCCTTTCACTGCCGGACGGTGACCTTTGTTACCACCTTCGTATTGGGTGGAGGAGTTCCATGCGCCTTCGATATCGTCGATAGCAACGTGGGAACCGGAGATAGATGATCCGAAACGGATGTCATCGAACAGGAAGAATTCAGGTTCTGGCCCGAACAGTACGGTGTCGGCAATGCCAGTGGAACGCAGGTAATCTTCGGCGCGCTTCGCAATAGAGCGCGGGTCACGGTCATAGCCTTGCAGGGTGCCAGGTTCAAGGATGTCGCAACGGATAATCAGGGTGGAGTCGGCGAAGAACGGGTCAATCACTGCGGTGGATGCGTCTGGCATCAGCACCATGTCGGATTCGTTAATGCCTTTCCAGCCGCCAATCGAGGAGCCGTCAAACATTTTGCCTTCTTCGAAGAATTCAGCATTCACCTGATGAGCAGGGATAGTGACGTGTTGTTCTTTACCTTTGGTATCGGTGAAGCGCAAATCAACAAACTTCACTTCGTGCTCGTTCAGCATCGTCAGTACGTGTTCAGCGGACATACTTTAACTCTCCTGGATTGGTCATTGTCGTCGTGGTAACGAAATCTGCAATTATTTTGGCCGTGTCGCCGTAAAAAAGATAAAGCGAAATCTGTGCCAACTTTTAAATTGCCCCTAAAAGGCGTTATCATGCTTAACATCGTGCAAAAGGGCTGCACCATGATGTGAATGTTGCACCAATATAGTGCTTCAATGGAAACATTAAGCACCATATTGGTGCAATGACCTTTGGATAACCCTTTTTATGCTCCGTGAAAGCGATCACAAAGGGACTCTGCAATACTTGTTTGCGGAGGATGTTTGTGATCCTGTTTTGTAGTGCGATTAATCCGTGTACAATAACGCGCTATTTCTAATGCCTGAGGCAAAGTTGTGATCGAAAAATTGCGTAATATCGCCATCATCGCGCACGTAGACCATGGTAAAACCACCTTGGTAGACAAGCTGCTCCAACAATCCGGTACGTTCGACTCTCGTGCCGAAACCCAAGAGCGCGTGATGGACTCCAACGATTTGGAGAAAGAGCGTGGGATTACCATCCTCGCGAAAAACACCGCTATCAAATGGAATGATTACCGTATCAACATCGTTGATACCCCGGGGCACGCCGACTTCGGTGGTGAAGTTGAACGTGTAATGTCCATGGTAGACTCAGTGCTGCTGGTGGTTGACGCATTTGACGGCCCGATGCCGCAAACGCGCTTCGTAACCAAAAAAGCGTTTGCTTACGGCCTGAAGCCGATTGTTGTTATCAACAAAGTTGACCGCCCTGGCGCGCGTCCTGATTGGGTTGTGGATCAGGTATTCGATCTGTTCGTTAACCTCGACGCGACCGACGAGCAGCTGGACTTCCCGATCGTTTACGCTTCTGCGCTGAACGGTATCGCGGGTCTGGACCACGAAGATATGGCGGAAGACATGACCCCGCTGTATCAGGCGATTGTTGACCACGTTCCTGCGCCGGACGTTGACCTTGACGGTCCGTTCCAGATGCAGATTTCTCAGCTCGATTACAACAGCTATGTTGGCGTTATCGGCATTGGCCGCATCAAGCGTGGTAAAGTGAAGCCGAACCAGCAGGTTACTATCATCGATAGCGAAGGCAAAACCCGTAACGCGAAAGTCGGTAAAGTGCTGGGCCACCTCGGTCTGGAACGTATCGAAACCGATCTGGCGGAAGCTGGCGATATCGTGGCGATCACGGGCCTGGGCGAACTGAACATTTCTGACACCGTTTGCGACACGCAAAACGTTGAAGCGCTGCCGGCACTCTCCGTTGATGAGCCGACCGTTTCTATGTTCTTCTGCGTTAACACCTCGCCGTTCTGCGGTAAAGAAGGTAAGTTCGTAACGTCTCGTCAGATCCTCGATCGTCTGAACAAAGAACTGGTACACAACGTTGCGCTGCGCGTAGAAGAAACCGAAGACGCCGATGCGTTCCGCGTTTCTGGTCGTGGTGAACTGCACCTCTCTGTTCTTATCGAAAACATGCGTCGTGAAGGTTTCGAACTGGCGGTATCCCGTCCGAAAGTAATCTTCCGTGAAATCGACGGTCGTAAACAAGAGCCGTATGAAAACGTGACGCTGGACGTTGAAGAACAGCATCAGGGTTCTGTGATGCAGGCGCTGGGCGAACGTAAAGGCGACCTGAAAAACATGAATCCAGACGGTAAAGGCCGCGTACGTCTCGACTACGTGATCCCAAGCCGTGGTCTGATTGGCTTCCGTTCTGAGTTCATGACCATGACTTCCGGT
The DNA here is from genome assembly GCF_053555855.1 of Shigella sp. SIG3. Taxonomy (NCBI): domain Bacteria; kingdom Pseudomonadati; phylum Pseudomonadota; class Gammaproteobacteria; order Enterobacterales; family Enterobacteriaceae; genus Shigella; species Shigella sp. SIG3. The sequence goes on along the minus strand of NZ_JBQZXE010000065.1, from coordinate 2,390 downwards.
ACTGGTCTGCTGTACTCCACCTTCAGCCACTACGACGACGTACGTCCGGGCGAAGTGGGTCAGCGTCAGAACGGTGTACTGATCTCTAACGGTCAGGGTAAAGCTGTCGCGTTCGCGCTGTTCGGTCTGCAGGATCGCGGTAAGCTGTTCCTCGGTCACGGTGCAGAAGTTTACGAAGGTCAGATTATCGGTATTCATAGCCGCTCTAACGACCTGACTGTAAACTGCCTGACCGGTAAGAAACTGACCAACATGCGTGCTTCCGGTACTGACGAAGCTGTTGTTCTGGTTCCGCCTATCCGCATGACTCTGGAACAAGCTCTGGAGTTCATCGATGATGACGAACTGGTAGAAGTGACTCCGACCTCTATCCGTATTCGTAAACGTCACCTGACGGAAAACGATCGTCGCCGCGCCAACCGCGCACCGAAAGACGATTAATTTCGTTTTTTAGTCATAAAAAACCTGCCAGCGATGGCAGGTTTTTTTTACCTGTCGTGAGCGCACACCAATGCGAGTATCTCCCTTATAAGTCTGTGATTACGTCAATAGAGAGCTTTGTCACAATTATCTGCAAAGTCATACACCGTTAATTGCTTTCTTTTTTGGCGTAAGCGTAAGATGCTTCATCTGGTTTAAACCAAAAGGATTAAACAATGGCGGAGAATCAATCCACCGTAGAAAATGCAAAAGAGAAACTGGATCGGTGGTTGAAAGATGGCATCACCACGCCGGGTGGAAAACTCCCTTCAGAAAGAGAGCTGGGAGAACTGCTGGGCATTAAACGTATGACGCTGCGCCAGGCGTTGTTGAACCTCGAGGCAGAATCCAAAATCTTCCGTAAGGATCGTAAGGGGTGGTTCGTGACCCAGCCGCGATTTAATTACAGTCCGGAGCTGTCGGCGAGCTTTCAGCGGGCCGCAATTGAGCAAGGGCGAGAGCCTTCTTGGGGGTTTACCGAGAAAAACCGTACCAGCGATATTCCCGAGACGCTCGCGCCACTGATTGCAGTGACGCCATCAACTGAACTCTATCGCATCACCGGCTGGGGGGCGCTGGAAGGACATAAAGTTTTCTATCACGAAACATATATTAATCCTGAAGTTGCTCCGGGTTTTATTGAACAACTTGAAAACCACTCATTTTCTGCAGTCTGGGAAAAGTGCTACCAAAAAGAGACGGTAGTAAAAAAATTGATTTTCAAACCCGTCAGAATGCCGGGCGATATCAGCAAGTATCTTGGCGGTTCTGCGGGTATGCCAGCGATCTTAATTGAAAAGCATCGCGCCGACCAGCAAGGCAATATTGTCCAGATAGATATTGAATATTGGCGATTTGAGGCCGTAGACCTCATCATTAATCTGTAGGTGTTTTATGGTGACAATAAATAACGCAAGAAAGATTCTACAACGTGTCGACACTCTTCCTCTTTATTTACATGCTTATGCCTTTCATTTAAATATGCGGCTGGAAAGAGTGTTGCCTGCTGATTTACTTGATATCGCAAGTGAAAATAATCTACGTGGCGTCAAAATCCATGTTCTGGATGGCGAGCGTTTTTCTCTTGGTAATATGGACGATAAAGAACTCTCTGCCTTTGGGGATAAAGCCCGCCGTCTGAACCTTGATATTCATATTGAAACCAGCGCTTCAGATAAGGCATCTATTGACGAAGCCGTCGCCATCGCGTTGAAAACTGGGGCAACGTCCGTACGTTTTTATCCACGTTATGAAGGTAATTTGCGCGACGTATTATCGATTATCGCTAACGACATTGCCTATGTACGGGAAACGTATCAGGACAGCGGCCTGACTTTTACGATTGAGCAGCATGAAGATTTAAAAAGTCATGAGCTGGTGTCGCTGGTCAAAGAAAGTGAGATGGAGTCTCTTTCCTTACTGTTTGATTTTGCTAACATGATCAATGCAAATGAGCATCCCATCGACGCCTTAAAAACGATGGCACCGCATATTACCCAGGTCCATATTAAAGATGCCTTGATCGTTAAAGAACAGGGTGGCCTGGGTCATAAAGCCTGTATTTCAGGTCAGGGTGATATGCCATTCAAAGCGTTATTAACGCACCTTATCTGCCTTGGTGATGATGAGCCGCAGGTGACGGCATATGGTCTGGAAGAAGAGGTTGATTACTATGCGCCGGCGTTCCGCTTTGAAGACGAAGATGATAATCCGTGGATCCCTTATCGCCAGATGAGTGAAACACCCCTACCAGAAAATCATTTACTGGATGCGCGGTTACGTAAAGAAAAAGAAGATGCAATTAATCAGATAAATCATGTGCGTAACGTACTACAACAAATCAAACAAGAGGCAAACCATCTTCTGAACCACTAATAAGTTTTAACTCATACGCAGTTAATAAAACCATT
>NZ_JBQZXE010000064.1:0-21515 GCF_053555855.1 Shigella sp. SIG3 | reverse complement strand
TAATTTGCGCATAAATATTCTTGCCGTCGATTTCGACAACGCCCGGCTCCAGGACGTTGAAGTTGGTAGCGCGCAGAAAATCGAGCGCCTTTTCAATGGCTGCGGGCAAACGGCACGGATTGGGCTGCGCGATATGTCCAAAAATCATGACTTATCTCCTCATAACGCCTGGATTTTGGCCCACACGCTGTCATCAACAGTGATGCCGTTACGGCGGTTTTCGGCCAGCAGGGTAGTAAATTCGTGGCCGGGTAAGCGGATGGCCTGGTTTTCGTCAGCGCGTTCAGCGGTAGTAACGTAATCCATGATACGTTGCAGCTTGGCATCGCGGGTGGGACCGTCGATAAGCTTGTCCACTTCAATGGCAATAAAAATTTGTGAAATGCCGTATTCGTCGCTGTTGTCCTGGGTGACTTCGGCAACCGATGCGCCGTCGGAAAGGAGAGTAGCGATCATATCCAGCACAATCGACATGCCAGAACCTTTCCAGTAGCCCATCGGCAAAATGCGGCGATTCTTCTCGATAACGCCAGGTTCTTTGGTCAAATTGCCCTCATCATCAAAGCCACCATCGACCGGGAGCTGACGGCCTGCCAGGCGGTTAACTTCTAACATGCCGTAAGAGAACATCGACATCGACATATCGACCATGGTGATCGGCGTGGAAGGAATGGCGACGATCAGCGGGTTAGTGCCGATGCGACACTCTTTTGCGCCCCACGGCGGCATTACGGCGATGGAGTTGGTCCAGCAAATGCCAATATAGCCTTTTTCCGCCGCCTGCCAGCCGTAGCTGCCGCCGCGCATCCAGTGGTTGGCATTACGAAGTGCCACCAGACCAATACCGTGATCGGCAGCCAGTTCAATGGCGCGATCCATCATCTTTTTCGCCGTCAGGTTGCCGATCGAACGCTGGGCATCCCACTGTTCAATTGCGCCGAGGCTGGTTATACGTTTGGGTTGGGCATCAGGAATGATATCGCCGTTTTCCAGTTGTTGAATGAAACGAGGGAAACGATTAACGCCGTGAGAATAAACGCCGGATTCGGTGGTGCGGGCGAACATCTCTGCACAGGCGTCAGCCGTTTCGCTGTCAACGCCGCGTGAAATTAAGACCCGATTAAAGGCTGCTTTTAACTGCTCAAATGTCACTTTCATCCTAGGCTTCCTTGTTTTTTTGATCGCTTTTTTGTCTTAAAATTTCAATATGCGAAACTAGATTTCAAATATATCGATCACTTTTTAACAAAGCAATCTGATTGATGAATTTCAAAAGACATAAAAATCAAGTGGTTATAAATTATCTGTCGAGATCGTGAACTACGGCACACTTTGCGCTACCATCAGGACGCGACAAAATGGGGAAAGAAGTGATGGGAAAAAAAGAGAACGAGATGGCGCAGGAAAAAGAGCGTCCAGCCGGAAGCCAGAGTCTGTTTCGCGGGTTGATGCTGATTGAGATTTTGAGCAACTATCCAAACGGTTGTCCGTTGGCGCATCTTTCGGAGCTGGCTGGTTTAAATAAGAGTACCGTCCATCGCTTATTGCAGGGATTACAGTCCTGCGGCTATGTGACCACCGCGCCCGCCGCAGGGAGTTACCGCCTGACTACCAAATTTATTGCCGTCGGGCAGAAGGCGCTGTCTTCGCTGAATATCATTCATATCGCCGCTCCGCATCTTGAGGCACTGAACATCGCCACTGGTGAAACCATTAACTTCTCCAGCCGCGAAGACGATCACGCTATTTTGATTTATAAGCTGGAACCCACAACCGGGATGCTGCGAACCCGTGCCTATATTGGCCAGCATATGCCGCTCTACTGTTCCGCAATGGGCAAGATCTACATGGCGTTTGGTCACCCGGACTACGTGAAGTCATACTGGGAAAACCATCAGCATGAGATCCAGCCGTTAACCCACAATACCATTACCGAGCTGCCCGCGATGTTCGACGAACTGGCGCACATTCGTGAAAGCGGAGCGGCGATGGACAGAGAAGAAAACGAACTCGGCGTCTCCTGTATTGCTGTTCCGGTGTTTGATATTCATGGGCGGGTGCCGTACGCCGTGTCGATTTCGCTTTCGACATCACGTCTGAAACAGGTGGGAGAGAAAAATCTCCTGAAACCACTGCGTGAAACCGCGCAGGCTATTTCTAATGAACTGGGATTTACTGTCAGGGATGACCTGGGCGCGCTCACATAACGCTTTGGACAAGTGCCAAAACTTTAACATTTCCTTCGTTGGATCAAAGCAGTAGGGACGCGCTCTCTGGCACTCTGCTGTTTTAGTGCAAAGGAATGATCATGAACCGGTTTATTATTGCGGATGCGACGAAATGTATCGGTTGCCGTACCTGTGAAGTGGCTTGCGCAGTGTCGCATCAGGAGAATCAGGATTGCGCTGCGTTGTCACCAGACGAGTTTATTTCCCGTATTCGTGTCATTAAAGACCACAGCTGGACCACGCCAGTAGCCTGTCATCAGTGTGAAGATGCACCGTGCGCGAATGTCTGCCCTGTTGACGCGATAAGCCGCGAACATGGGCATATTTTCGTTGAACAAACACGTTGCATTGGCTGTAAAAGCTGTATGCTGGCTTGCCCGTTTGGTGCGATGGAGGTCGTTTCTTCGCGCAAAAAGGCGAGGGCGATTAAGTGCGATCTGTGCTGGCATCGGGAGACGGGGCCGGCCTGTGTTGAAGCCTGCCCGACAAAGGCGTTGCAGTGCATGGATGTCGAGAAAGTGCAGCGGCATCGGCTACAGCAGCAGCCTGTTTGAAACGTTTTCCGGCGTTTCTCAACGCCGGAATAGTGCGCTTTGTTTATGCCAGATGCGGCGTAAACGCCTTATCCGGCCTACAAATTCTTCCAAATTCAATATATTGCAGAAATCATGTAGGCCTGATAAGCGTAGCGCATCAGGCAATTTTTAGTGACTTTCTGCCCAAGCTCTTTCTATCTCTTCCGCCAGAATCTTCACCCCCGCCTCAATTTTCTCCGGCTCTGGTACGTAGTTCATGCGCATACATTGATGCGTATGCGGCCACGGTTTATCCAGTCCCGGGAAGAAGTTGTGCCCCGGCACCATCAGCACGCCGCGTGCTTTCAGGCGCTGATAGAGCTGCTCGGTCGTAATGGGCAAATCCTTAAACCATAGCCAGAGGAAAATGGCTCCTTCCGGTTTATGAATCAGGCAGCGATTTTCCGGTAAATAGCGGCGAATGATGGCGATAGTTTCCTGAACACGCTGGTAGTAAAACGGTTTGATGACTGTTTCAGACAGGCGCAGCAGATCGTTACGCTTAATCATTTCACACATCATCGCCGGACCAATACCGCCTGGTGCCAGGCTGATAATGCCGTTCATATTGGTGATGGCAGTGATGATTTTTTCATTGGCGATGATAATGCCGCAGCGGGAGCCAGGCAGCCCCAGCTTGGAAAGACTCATGCACAGTACGATATTCGGATTCCATAGCGGGCGCGCTTCACTGAAGATGATACCCGGGAACGGGACGCCATAAGCGTTATCAATCACCAGCGGAATGCCGTGTTGATTCGCCAGCGCGTCAAGCTTCAGCAACTCTTCGTCAGTAATCACATTGCCTGTTGGATTCGTCGGCCGGGAGACGCAAATCATCCCGGTTTCTTCGCCAATATGCAGATGCTCAAAATCGACGTGGTATTTAAACTGGCCTTCCGGCAGCAGTTCAATATTCGGACGCGCAGAGACAAACAGATCTTCTTCCAGTCCGGCGTCAGCGTAGCCAATGTATTCCGGTGCCAGCGGGAACAGCACTTTTTTGACCCGACCATCGGCACGGCGTCCGGCAAACAGGTTAAATAAGTAGAAAAACGCGCTCTGGCTGCCGTTTGTTAGTGCAATATTCTGTGGTTCGATATCCCAACCCAACTTCTCGCGCAGCATTCCGGCAAGCAGTGTGAGTAGCTCCGTTTCCCCCTGTGGACCGTCGTAGTTACACAGTGCATCAGTCGCTTTGCCACTTTCCAGCATGTCGGTCAGTAGCGTCTGGAAGTAGTCCTGCATTTCCGGGATCTGCGCCGGATTACCGCCGCCGAGCATAATCGCGCCAGGCGTGCGTAAACCGTCGTTCAGATCTTCCATCAGCAGCGTAATGCCGGAGTGGCGGGTAAATTTGTCACCAAAAAGGGAGAATGTCATAGCGGGATATCTGTCGAACTCTGTAGCAAGGAAGGTAACAATAACGCTACATTTGCTGGGGTGCAAATCGGTCTGTTGAAGAGTGAGCGGTGCTTTATCCCGCAACGCTGATTAGGGCTGACATTTTATCCTGGTTGGCGGCTTCCCGAGGTACTGACGAACGGGAAGCCGGAAAAGTCACTGTTGCCCAGCCCAGATGACCAGCACTTTATCGTCGCCATGCTCACGAACAAAGCCGTAGCCCTGCTTCAGCGAAAGTGTCGTTTGTTTGCCCGCGCCAATTGCGGGATGGCGGGCGCGGAACTGGCTGATTTTCTGCCAGTGCGCGACGTTGGCGGCAGATTTACCGCTAACATCCTGCCAGTTCATATCCGAACGTGTACCTTGCAGCGGATCAGAACCTGTAGGACCGAACGGACGCGAGGATTCATCGCCATAAAAGATTTGTACCGCGCCTGGCGCTAATAGTAATAACTCTGCTGCTTTGTCGCCCCCTTCACGGAACAGACGGGTATCATGCGACGAGAGGTAGCTCAACACGTTGAAACCCTGCAATTTCTCCGCCATTTGCTGCCAGGTCGTATCCATCTGCGCCAGACAATCGACTGCTTTCGCCGCCTGCTCCTGATAATCGAAATTGATCATCGCATCGAAGCCGTGGCGATAGTAGTCACTTTGCATCACGCCGTGGCCCTAGGCTTCACCGGTCATCCAGAAAGGTTTGTCATCTAATGCTTTGTCGGGGTTAGTTTTTTTCCATTCGCGAAGCGCGGAGCTGGCTTCGGTTTTCAGTTGCTGCCAGGCGGGCAACTCAACATGTTTGGCGGTATCGACCCGAAAACCATCAATCCCATAGTCGCGGACCCACTGACTTAACCAGTGGGTTAAGTAATCGCGAGGTGTAAAGCCTTCGATGACTTTAGCGTGAGTATCCGTTTTGTTTTTATAGAACACCGGCAGACCAGAAGCGGTAGTTGATTCGGTTTTGATATCCGGCAAAAAGGCCAGCGACATAGTGAGATCGTCGAATCCAGGATTGTCGTAATCGCCGATATCCGTTCTGATCCAGTTTTTTCCCCACCATTTATCCCAGCCTGTTTTGTCGCTGAAATTAATGTAATCGTTAAAGCTATGCCAGGTTTGCCCGGCGGCAGGTTTCCAGTCGCTCCAGCGTTCACCCAGCGTTTTTTTCACTTCGTCACCAGAAAGATATAACGCGCCAAACTGATACTCCTGCATATCCGCCAGCGTGGCATAGCTGGTGTGGTTCATCACGACATCAAAGAGAATACGAATACCGCGCTGATGTGCGCTATCAACCAGCGTCCGTAGATCGGCTTCGTTGCCCATATTGGCATCAAGATTCGTCCAGTCCTGTGTGTAATAACCGTGGTAGGCATAATGCGGGAAATCGCCTTTTGTACCGCCGCCGACCCAGCCGTGAATTTGCTCAAATGGGGCGCTTATCCATAAAGCATTAACGCCCAACTGCTGGAGGTAATCCAGTTTGTTGGTCAGGCCGCGTAAATCGCCGCCGTGAAAAGTGCCAATTTCCGCCATACCGTCTTTATGACGTCCGTAACTCTGGTCATTACTGGGATCGCCGTTTTCGAAACGATCTGTCAGCACAAAGTAAACCGTGGCGTTATGCCAGTCGAAAGGGGCGGATGTGTCAGTTTCTGCCCGTTCCAGCAGGAGTAAACCGTTGCTGGTAGCAGCGGGTTGTAACGTTATTTGACCGTTCTTCACTATCGCAATTTGTTGGCTGTAATAATCCCGTACGGCGGCTCCTTCCGGGAAAGTGGCGCTGACATCCAGCGTGAGCGGTAATCCATCCCATTTCGGGCATTCACGGACCAGGTTTGCTACCGGTTCGGCGGCGTTCTGGATGGAAATCATCAATGTTGGCGTACCGGAGCGGGTGTCTATTTGCAGCGTATATTTGCCGTCCCTGAACAATCGCCATTGAGGCGGCGTGTTGCTACAAGGTTGCAGGGAAAGCATCTGATTGAGTTTTATCGCATCTGCAGGCTGCCAGCACTGTTGGTCAAAATTTAGCGTGAGTGGACGCGTACCTTTGGGCAACTGCGCGTGGCTGACAAATGTTCCCGTTCCCTGTTCGCTAAAGGCAGGGAACCCCGGAGAAGTCCAGCTGGCGGCAACGGCGAAGCCAGGAAGGAGTGTCAGAAAACAGGCGGCGAGTTTCATGGTGGATGAGTCCTTATTGCTGCGATTTCAGACAGTTTGCCAGCGATAAGCCAGACAAAACTCATCCCTGAGCGGTAAGTCCACAGGATGAGAAGCAAGGGTGAGCGATCGCGCGCAAAAAACGGCTGAATTTTGCGATAACCCCCACATTTTCTGCGATTTAGCGCCAATCTGAATCGTTAACTCGTGACATAGTTTCAGATTTGGACTATTCCTTGGGGTGCTCTTGACAGCTATTTTTGATATGATTTGAGATTCAACTCTCAAATTTGTGAAAAATATAAGGTGTTGGAATGATTAAATCCGGCCAGGAGACCTGATGATTTTGACTCCCATACGACGATATGGGGCGATGATTCTTATGTTACTCACTCTGGTGTTTTCGAGTGAGGTGTTAGCGAAGACGCACACAACAACAGCGAGTCAAAAGTCCCACTTAACTAAAGCTAGTAATAAACAGGTAAGCAGTAAACAAGAGTATTCTCGCAATAGTGCAAAGAGTAGTTCACTTCCTGATTTGCGAAAATACCCTTCCGGAACACCAAGGAAAAAGGCGTTTCTCCGGACCGTAATGCCTTACATTACCAGCCAAAATGCAGCCATTACTGCAGAACGTAACTGGCTGATTTCAAAACAGTATCAGGGCCAATGGTCACCTGCTGAGCGTGCGCGTCTGAAAGACATCGCCAAACGCTACAAGGTGAAGTGGTCTGGTAATACGCGAAAAATCCCGTGGAATACCTTGCTTGAACGCGTAGACATTATCCCTACCAGTATGGTGGCGACGATGGCTGCAGCAGAAAGCGGTTGGGGAACGTCGAAGCTGGCGCGCAACAATAACAATCTGTTCGGCATGAAATGCATGAAAGGACGTTGTACCAATGCGCCGGGTAAAGTGAAAGGGTACTCACAGTTTAGTTCTGTCAAAGAATCGGTGAGCGCCTATGTCACTAACCTGAATACGCACCCGGCTTACTCTTCGTTCCGTAAATCGCGTGCACAGCTGCGTAAAGCGGATCAGGAAGTGACTGCCACAGCGATGATTCACAAGCTGAAGGGCTACTCGACCAAAGGGAAGAGTTATAACAACTACCTGTTCGCAATGTACCAGGATAACCAACGGTTAATCGCGGCGCATATGTAATTTCATTTCCTCGAGCCTTATCTGATTTGTCGGTCGGATAAGGCTTTTGCTCGCATCAGGTGGCTGTGCTGAGTTCCCTGATGTGACGCCGACAATTCTCATCATCGCTACAACATGACCTCGCTATTTACATCGCGATACTCTTTTGGCGTTGTGTCATATGCTTTTTTAAAAACAGAGTAGAAATATTGCAGCGATGGATAACCGCACATTTGCGATATCTCATTGATCGACAAGGTGGTTGAAATCAGCAGACTGCGCGCTTTCTCCAGCTTCTCGGCATGAATCATTGCATGGATGGTTTCACCCACCTCTTCTTTAAAACGCTTCTCAAGATTGGAGCGCGAGATCCCGACCGCATCCAGTACCTGATCCACTTTAATCCCTTTACAGGCGTGATTACGAATGTAATGCATGGCCTGAATAACGGCGGGATCGGTCAGCGAGCGATAATCTGTTGAGCGCCGTTCAATGACGCGAACTGGTGGGACCAAAATTCGCTGTAGCGGCATTTCTTCTTTATCTAATAATCGATGCAACAGTTTTGCCGCCTGATAGCCCATTTGCCGCGTGCCCTGAGCGACCGAAGAAAGGGCGACACGCGACAGATAGCGGGTCAGTTCTTCGTTATCGATGCCAATCACGCATAATTTTTCCGGTACGGGAATATGTAGATGTTCACATACTTGCAGAATATGCCGCGCTCGGGCGTCAGTAACGGCAATAATCCCGGTTTGCGGTGGCAGCGTTTGTAGTCAGTCTGCCAGCCGATTTTGCGCGTGTTGCCAGTTCTCTGGCGCGGTTTCTAACCCCTGATAAACCACTCCGCGATACTTTTCTTCGGCGACAAGCTGACGAAATGCATATTCGCGTTCAGTGGCCCAACGTTTGCCGCTTGATTCCGGAAGACCATAAAAAGCAAAGCGGTTAACGCCTTTCTCTTTTAAATGCAAAAATGCGCTTTCAACCAGCGCATAGTTATCGGTGGCAATGTAATGAACGGGTGGGTAACTTTCTGCAAGGTGATACGAGCCGCCAACCCCAACAATGGGGACGTCGACATCAGCCAGCGCTTGCTCGATCTGTTTGTCGTCGAAGTCGGCAATGACGACATCTCCTAACCAGTCCTTGATTTTATCAATGCGGGCGCGGAAATCTTCTTCAATGAAAATATCCCATTCTGATTGTGATGCCTGTAAATATTCCCCTACGCCTTCTACTACCTGCCGGTCATAGGCTTTATTGGCATTGAACAGTAATGTGATGCGGTGACGTTTAGTAAACATGGTTCTTTTCCTGCTGAATCATGCAAAAACTCAAAACCGGTAATACGTAACCGGCTTTGAGAAAATTTTTATCAAAATCAAGAACGGCGTTTGGTTGCGGAGTCCATCCATACTGCCAGCAACAGAATCGCACCTTTAACGATATACTGCCAGAAGGTCGGTACATCCATCATACTCATGCCGTTATCCAGTGAAGCCATGATAAATGCCCCCATTACTGCTCCGGCAACGCTTCCCACACCGCCAGCCAGGCTGGTGCCGCCAATCACGCATGCTGCAATTGCGTCCAGTTCGGCGATATTTCCCGCAGAAGGTGAACCAGCGCCAAGTCTAGAACTAAGGATTAATCCGGCGATGGCTACCATTAATCCGTTAATCGCGAACACGGCAAGTTTGGTGCGTTCAACGTTAATCCCGGAGAGACGTGCTGCTTCCAGATTGCCGCCGATGGCATAAATGCGTCGTCCAAATGCCGTCCGCGTTGCCATAAACATTCCGCCGAGTAACAGCAACGTCAGCAGCAGAACAGGAGTGGGAACGCCACGGTAATCATTCAACAGCCAGATTGCGCCTAATACGATGATAGCGGTTAAAGCTTGGCGACCGACTACTGCGGTAGAGGCCGGAGACTGTAAACCCAAAGCCTGACGGCGCATTCTTCCGCGCCATTGCCAACCAACAAAAGCCATTAAGCCAAGCGCGCCAATGATGAAGCCGGTACTGGCGGGGAGATAGCTTTGCCCAATTTGTGACATCGCGGCGCTGGTGGGGGATACAGTCGTGCCGTTGGTGATGCCAATGAGTATGCCGCGAAATGCCAACATGCCCGCGAGGGTGACAATAAATGAAGGGACTTTGCGGTACGCGACCCACCATCCGTTCCAGGCACCGAGAAGCAGTCCCAGAACCAACGTCACAATGATGGTAAGTGGCAAAGGCCAGCCTAACCAGACGTCACAAATCGCCGCGACGCCACCTAATAGCCCCATCATTGAGCCGACGGAAAGGTCGATTTCAGCAGAAATTATGACGAACACCATTCCTACCGCGAGGATGCCGGTAATCGCGGTCTGGCGTAACAGGTTGGAGACGTTACGGGCGCTTAAGTAGGCACCATCGGTGGTCCAGGTAAAGAACAGCATGATTGCGATGATAGCTGCAATCATCACGAAGACCTGCAAATTCAGTGATTTCAGCCCAGAAAAGCCACCGGATGTCGGTACGGCCAATTTCACTTCAGACGGATTGCTTTTCGACATGATGTTCGCTCCTCAATGCGGCTTCCATCACCTGCTCCTGAGTCAGGTTATGATTTATCAGGTTGGCTTTTAGTTTCCCTTCATGCATCACCAGTACACGATCGCTAAGGCCGAGCACTTCAGGTAATTCGGAAGAGATGACAATAACGGCAATACCCTGCTGGACGAGTTGGTTAATTAATTTGTAGATCTCATATTTCGCGCCAATATCAATACCCCTGGTAGGTTCATCAAGAATGAGGATGCGCGGGTTAAGTAACAGACAGCGGGCGAGGATCGCTTTTTGCTGATTGCCGCCGCTCAAACGTCCAATAGCAAGGTCGGGGGACGACGTTTTAACTTTGAGTTGCTGAATTGATTCCAGAATACATTTTTGCTCTGCCGCGTCATCAAGCTGGCTAATGCCACCGGTAAATTTATTGAGTGCGGCGAGGGTAATATTTTTACCAACCGCCATTACCGGAACGATGCCGTCGCGCTTTCTGTCTTCGGGTACCATCGCAATCCCCTGGGCGATGGCTTGCTGACAGTTACGAATATCTACCTGTTTGCCATCAATATAAATTTTTCCTTCCCATTGTCCGGGCCACACGCCAAACAGGCACTGAATGGTCTCGGTACGTCCGGCACCAACGAGTCCGGCAATACCCAGTATTTCGCCACGTTTCAGGGAAAACGAGACATCATTAACTCGTTTAATATGACGATTGACCGGATGCCATGCCGTCAGATGTTCAATACGTAATATTTCATCTCCGGTGGTATGTGGTTCATTAGGGTAAAGCGCGGTTAACTCTCGCCCGACCATCATGGTGATAATATCGTCTTCACTCATTCCGGCAGCATCACGCGTACCAATGTGCTGTCCGTCGCGAATAACGCAAATCGTATCGGAAATCGCTTTGACTTCGTTGAGTTTGTGCGAAATATAAATACAGGCGATACCGTGCTGTTGTAGATCGCGAATAATATCCAGTAAAACCGACGTTTCCTGCTCAGTTAATGAGGCTGTCGGTTCATCGAGAATTAACAAGCGCACCTGTTTATTAAGTGCCTTGGCAATTTCAACCAGTTGTTGTTGCCCAAGCCCTAAATCGCCAACGCGGGTATCAGGTGAAATGGATAAACTGACCTGTGCGAGCAGCTTCTGATAGCGTAGCGTCATCAGGTCATAATCCATAATGCCATTGTGGGTTATTTCGTTACCCAGGAAGATATTTTCCAGCACGGTCAATTCTTTCACCAGGGCCAATTCCTGGTGAATGATGGCGATACCTTTGCGTTCGGTATCGCGGATGTGACTCGCCTGAATCTCTTCTCCCGCAAAAATAATTTCGCCTTCGTAGGAGCCATGGGGATAAATACCACACAGCACTTTCATCAGCGTTGATTTACCAGACCCATTTTCCCCACAGAGTGAGACGATTTCGCCAGCATTCAACCGCAAGCTGACGTTATCAATCGCCTTCACACTGCCGAAGGTTTTGGTAATGTTCTTCATTTCAAGTAGATAAGGCATAACGACTCCACCTAAGCCAATTCATTCACGCGGCATGGAGAGAAATCACGCCCCCGCTCCGCGCCGGGGCGTAACGCTTACAGCTCTCTCTCTTTGTGGAATCCGTCTTTAATTACCGTATCTTTGATGTTGTTTTTATTCACATCGATCGGTGTCAGGAGGCGGGAGGGGACATCTTTCAGGCCATTATTCAGTGAGGTATCTGCTTTTGGCTCCTGACCATTGCCCAATTCAACGGCAATTTCTGCGGCAGTATTTGCCAGCAATGTAATAGGTTTATACACCGTCATAGTTTGCGTACCGGCAGCAATACGTTTAATACCTGCGAGATCCGCATCCTGGCCGGAAATTGCTACTTTCCCTGATAAACCTTGCGCGCTTAATGCCTGAATTGCCCCACCTGCGGTGGCATCGTTTGAGGCAACTACAGCATCAATTTTGTTATTATTGGCGGTTAGCGCGTTTTCCATAATTTTCAATGCGTTTTCCGGTAACCAGCCATCAACCCATTGGTCACCAACGACTTTAATTTTTCCAGAATCAACGTAAGGTTTTAACACTTTCATTTGTCCGGCGCGGAACAGCTTGGCGTTGTTATCTACCGGCGAGCCGCCCATCAGGAAGTAATTACCTTGCGGAACAATATCGACCAAGGCTTTTGCCTGCAGTTCACCGACTTTTTCGTTATCGAAAGAAATATAAAAATCGATATCCGCATCGTTAATCATACGGTCGTAAGCTAATACTTTAATACCTTCTTGTTTGGCTTCTTTTACAACGTTACTTAATACCTGACCGTTATACGGAATAATGACAAGAACATCGACACCCCGGTTAATCATGTTTTCAATCTGCGACATTTGTGTTTCTTCATTGCCATTTGCAGACTGTACAAATACTTTCGCACCGAGAGATTCTGCCTTTTTCACAAAAATATCTCGATCTTTTTGCCAGCGTTCAAGACGGAGATCATCAATCGCCATACCTATTTTGACTTCTTTGGCGTGTGCCGCAACGTTGGTAAGCAGAAGTGAGGTGCAAAGGGTGAGTAGAATGTTCTTTATTTTCATGGTGTAGGGCCTTCTGTAGTTAGAGGACAGCTTTAATAAGTAACAATCACCGCGATAAACGTAACCAATTTTTAGCAACTAAACAGGGGAAAACAATTACAGATTTTTATCTTTCGATTACGATTTTTGGTTTATTTCTTGATTTATGACCGAGATCTTACTTTTGTTGCGCAATTGTACTTATTGCATTTTTATCTTCGAGGAATTACCCAGTTTCATCATCCCATTTTATTTTGCGAGCGAGCGCACACTTGTGAATTATCTCAATAGCAGTGTGAAATAACATAATTGAGCAATTGAAAGGGAGTGCCCAATATTACGACATCATCCATCACCCGCGGCATTACCTGATTATGGAGTTCAATATGCAAGCCTATTTTGACCAGCTCGATCGCGTTCGTTATGAAGGCTCAAAATCCTCAAACCCGTTAGCATTCCGTCACTACAATCCCGACGAACTGGTGTTGGGTAAGCGTATGGAAGAGCACTTGCGTTTTGCCGCCTGCTACTGGCACACCTTCTGCTGGAACGGGGCGGACATGTTTGGTGTGGGGGCGTTTAATCGTCCGTGGCAGCAGCCTGGTGAGGCACTGGCGTTGGCGAAGCGTAAAGCAGATGTCGCATTTGAGTTTTTCCACAAGTTACATGTGCCATTTTATTGCTTCCACGATGTGGATGTTTCCCCTGAGGGCGCGTCGTTAAAAGAGTACATCAATAATTTTGCGCAAATGGTTGATGTCCTGGCAGCCAAGCAAGAAGAGAGCGGCGTGAAGCTGCTGTGGGGAACCGCTAACTGCTTTACAAACCCTCGCTATGGCGCGGGTGCGGCGACGAACCCAGATCCTGAAGTCTTCAGCTGGGCGGCAACGCAAGTTGTTACAGCGATGGAAGCAACCCATAAATTGGGCGGTGAAAACTATGTCCTGTGGGGTGGTCGTGAAGGTTACGAAACGCTGTTAAATACCGACTTGCGTCAGGAGCGTGAACAACTGGGCCGCTTTATGCAGATGGTGGTTGAGCATAAACATAAAATCGGCTTCTAGGGCACGTTGCTTATCGAACCGAAACCGCAAGAACCGACTAAACATCAATATGATTACGATGCCGCGACGGTCTATGGCTTCCTGAAACAGTTTGGTCTGGAAAAAGAGATTAAACTGAACATTGAAGCTAACCACGCGACGCTGGCAGGTCACTCTTTCCATCATGAAATAGCCACCGCCATTGCGCTTGGCCTGTTCGGTTCTGTCGACGCCAACCGTGGCGATGCGCAACTGGGCTGGGACACCGACCAGTTCCCGAACAGTGTGGAAGAGAATGCGCTGGTGATGTATGAAATTCTCAAAGCAGGCGGTTTCACCACCGGTGGTCTGAACTTCGATGCCAAAGTACGTCGTCAAAGTACTGATAAATATGATCTGTTTTACGGTCATATCGGCGCGATGGATACGATGGCACTGGCGCTGAAAATTGCAGCGCGCATGATTGAAGATGGCGAGCTGGATAAACGCATCGCGCAGCGTTATTCCGGCTGGAATAGCGAATTGGGCCAGCAAATCCTGAAAGGCCAAATGTCACTGGCAGATTTAGCCAAATATGCTCAGGAACATAATTTGTCTCCGGTGCATCAGAGTGGTCGCCAGGAGCAACTGGAAAATCTGGTAAATCATTATCTGTTCGACAAATAACGGCTAACTGTGCAGTCCGTTGGCCCGGTTATCGGTAGCGATACCGGGCATTTTTTTAAGGAACGATCGATATGTATATCGGGATAGATCTTGGCACCTCGGGCGTAAAAGTTATTTTGCTCAACGAGCAGGGTGAGGTGGTTGCTTCGCAAACGGAAAAGCTGACCGTTTCGCGCCCGCATCCACTTTGGTCGGAACAAGACCCGGAACAGTGGTGGCAGGCAACTGATCGCGCAATGAAAGCTCTGGGCGATCAGCATTCTCTGCAGGACGTTAAAGCATTGGGTATTGCCGGCCAGATGCATGGAGCAACCTTACTGGATGCTCAACAACGGGTATTGCGCCCTGCCATTTTGTGGAACGACGGGCGCTGTGCGCAAGAGTGCACTTTGCTGGAAGCGAGAGTTCCGCAATCACGAGTGATTACCGGCAACCTGATGATGCCCGGATTTACTGCGCCTAAATTGCTATGGGTTCAGCGGCATGAGCCGGAGATATTCCGTCAAATCGACAAAGTATTATTACCGAAAGATTACTTGCGTCTGCGTATGACGGGGGAGTTTGCCAGCGATATGTCTGACGCAGCTGGCACCATGTGGCTGGATGTCGCAAAGCGTGACTGGAGTGACGTCATGCTGCAGGCTTGCGACTTATCTCGTGACCAGATGCCCGCATTATACGAAGGCAGCGAAATTACTGGTGCTTTGTTACCTGAAGTTGCGAAAGCGTGGGGTATGGCGACGGTGCCAGTTGTCGCAGGCGGTGGCGACAATGCAGCTGGTGCAGTTGGTGTGGGAATGGTTGATGCTAATCAGGCAATGTTATCGCTGGGGACGTCGGGGGTCTATTTTGCTGTCAGCGAAGGGTTCTTAAGCAAGCCAGAAAGCGCTGTACACAGCTTTTGCCATGCGCTACCGCAGCGTTGGCATTTAATGTCTGTAATGCTGAGTGCAGCATCGTGTCTGGATTGGGCCGCGAAATTAACCGGCCTGTGCAATGTCCCAGCTTTAATCGCTGCAGCTCAACAGGCTGATGAAAGTGCCGAGCCAGTTTGGTTTCTGCCTTATCTTTCCGGCGAGCGTACACCACACAATAATCCCCAGGCGAAGGGGGTTTTCTTTGGTTTGACTCATCAACATGGCCCCAATGAACTGGCGCGAGCAGTGCTGGAAGGCGTGGGTTATGCGCTGGCAGATGGCATGGATGTCGTGCATGCCTGCGGCATTAAACCGCAAAGTGTTACGTTGATTGGTGGCGGGGCGCGTAGTGAGTACTGGCGTCAGATGCTGGCGGATATCAGCGGTCAGCAGCTCGATTACCGTACGGGGGGGATGTGGGGCCAGCACTGGGCGCAGCAAGGCTGGCGCAGATTGCGGCGAATCCAGAGAAATCGCTCATTGAGTTGTTGCCGCAGCTACCGTTAGAACAGTCGCATCTACCAGATGCGCAGCGTTATGCCGCTTATCAGCCACGACGTGAAACGTTCCGTCGCCTCTATCAGCAACTTCTGCCATTAATGGCGTAAACGTTATCCCCTGCCTGACCGGGTGGGGGATAATTCACATCTATATATCTCACTAATTAATTAATATTTAGTATGAATTTATTCTGAAAATCATTTGTTAATGGCATTTTTCAGTTTTGTCTTTCGTTGGTTACTCGTAATGTATCGCTGGTAGATATGGAGATCGTTATGAAAACCTCAAAAACTGTGGCAAAACTATTATTTGTTGTCGGGGCGCTGGTTTATCTGGTTGGGCTATGGATCTCATGCCCATTGCTAAGTGGAAAAGGCTATTTTCTTGGCGTGTTAATGACAGCAACTTTTGGTAACTATGCATATCTTCGCGCAGAAAAACTCGGGCAACTGGATAATTTTTTTACCCATATCTGCCAGTTAGTTGCGTTAATCACTATCGGTCTCTTGTTTATCGGTGTTTTAAATGCACCTATCAATGCTTATGAAATGGTGATCTACCCCATCGCCTTTTTTGTCTGCTTGTTTGGTCAAATGCGTTTGTTTCGCTCGGTATGAGCAACATAAAGCTCTTACACATTCAGGAATGAAAGGAATACTGTGATGGACAACAAAATATCAACCTATTCACCGGCCTTTAGTATTGTGTCATGGATAGCTCTCGTTGGTGGTATCGTTACCTACCTGTTAGGGCTATGGAATGCAGAGATGCAGTTAAATGAAAAAGGGTATTATTTTGCCGTACTGGTGTTAGGACTGTTTTCTGCTGCGTCTTATCAAAAGACCGTTCGGGACAAGTATGAAGGCATACCGACCACTTCCATTTATTATATGACCTGCCTGACTGTCTTTATTATCTCTGTTGCTCTACTGATGGTAGGTCTGTGGAATGCGACATTATTACTCAGTGAAAAAGGTTTTTATGGACTGGCTTTCTTCTTAAGCTTGTTTGGTGCAGTAGCGGTGCAGAAGAATATTCGTGATGCCGGAATAAACCCGCCAAAAGAAACACAGGTTACCCAGGAAGAATACAGCGAATAATTCACGTAAGCCCGGTCAGTCCAATGTGAACGGGCTTTTACTTAACTCACTAATCTGTTTCTGTCGATTCGTTGTACCAGCATAGAAAGTAACAAACTCGCTGCCAACGTCGCGCAAAAGATCCAAATAATATCCAGTATTGGCCAATTTTTAAGCTCAATTCCCCGGGTGCGCAGCGCATGGATAATCAAGGCGTGGAATCCGTATATACCCAATGAATGGCGGGAGATTAAGCCAAGTCCGCGAATGGTA
The DNA here is from genome assembly GCF_053555855.1 of Shigella sp. SIG3. Classification (NCBI taxonomy): domain Bacteria; kingdom Pseudomonadati; phylum Pseudomonadota; class Gammaproteobacteria; order Enterobacterales; family Enterobacteriaceae; genus Shigella; species Shigella sp. SIG3. The sequence goes on along the minus strand of NZ_JBQZXE010000064.1, from coordinate 4,385 downwards.
CGCGTATCCAGCGTGTTTTTAACCAGAGTCAATAGCGCGATTGCGCAGATAAAAACCATCGGCCCACAGTAAAGATACCAGGTATCGGCAAAATTTCCGCGCCACTGCAATTCATATAATGTCCCGCGAGAGATAATAAAAACCCCCGTCGCAAACAGCGCGGCGCTCACCCACGACAGTGCTTTATGCTGTGTGTCCATCATCCCTATAGCGCGGCCCAACATGCCATACAGAATGTAGTAAAAAGTATCGCCATTGATATATAAGTTAATTGGCAGCCATTCAAAACCGTCAATTTTCTGCGGCACTGTGTTTGGGTTAGCGATAATGCCAATCACCACCATTAGCACCAGCAACATTTTTCCGCCGACGTTCTTCACCTGAATCAGCGGTGAAACCAGATAAATCACCGCAATCGCGAAGAAAAACCACAAGTGGTAAAACACTGGCTTTTGCAGCAGGTTTTTCAGCGCTAACTCCATATTGATGGAGGTAAACAGCGCAATGTAGAGCAGTGCGATTGCGCTATAAAAAATCAGACATAAGCCGATACGCAAGAAATGGCGCGGCTGGGCGCTGCGTTCGCCAAAAAAGAGATAGCCGGAAATCATGAAAAATAGCGGCACGCTGACACGAGAGGCAGAATTCAGAACATTGGCGATATCCCATGTGACGGGGCTAACACTATGAGCATTGGTCACATACCAGGTAGTGGTGTGAATCATCACCACCATTAAACACGCTATCCCTCGCAGGTTATCAATCCAGTAAATTTTGGGCTGCATCTGTGTCTCTGTATCTGGTTAAAAAAAGTCTGACCGATAAATCATTTGGTTGGCGCACTGGAATAATCTGAGTTTTATCACTACAGCCTATAGAGGCTTAAGGAAATTCGTAAGATATCAGCCACTATACCGATATAAATAATAAGACTCACCTGCAAACCAGACGGTAATTTAATGATGATGAACGCTTTCTTTCCGGCAATGGCGCTTATGGTGCTAGTGGGTTGTTCTACACCGTCACCCGTGCAGAAAGCACAACGGGTAAAGGTTGATCCTCTGCGTTCGTTGAATATGGAAGCGTTATGCAAGGATCAGGCGGCAAAACGTTATAACACCGGCGAGCAAAAAATCGACGTCACCGCCTTCGAACAGTTCCAGGGAAGCTATGAAATGCGCGGTTATACCTTCCGTAAAGAGCAGTTTGTCTGTTCTTTTGACGCAGATGGCCATTTTTTGCATCTTTCCATGCGTTAAGCCCTGCTTTTTCCCGTTTCGTACTGTATATCTTCCATCCAGCGGGTATACTGATCCCTTCCTTTAAATCCACACGTATCCAGCACGAAATAATATGCAAAAGTTTGATACCAGGACCTTCCAGGGCTTGATCCTGACCTTACAGGATTACTGGGCTCGCCAGGGCTGCACCATTGTTCAACCATTGGACATGGAAGTCGGCGCGGGAACCTCTCACCCAATGACCTGTCTGCGCGCGCTGGGGCCAGAACCGATGGCGGCTGCTTATGTTCAGCCTTCTCGTCGCCCGACCGATGGTCGCTACGGCGAAAACCCCAACCGTTTACAGCACTACTATCAGTTCCAGGTGGTCATTAAGCCATCGCCGGACAATATTCAGGAGCTGTACCTCGGTTCTCTGAAAGAGCTGGGCATGGACCCGACTATTCACGACATCCGTTTCGTGGAAGATAACTGGGAAAACCCGACTCTGGGGGCCTGGGGACTGGGCTGGGAAGTGTGGCTAAACGGCATGGAAGTGACGCAGTTCACTTACTTCCAGCAGGTTGGTGGTCTGGAGTGTAAACCGGTTACCGGCGAGATCACCTACGGTCTGGAACGTCTGGCCATGTACATTCAGGGCGTAGACAGCGTTTACGACCTAGTCTGGAGCGACGGCCCGCTGGGTAAAACCACCTACGGCGACGTGTTCCATCAGAACGAAGTGGAGCAGTCCACTTACAACTTCGAATACGCGGATGTGGACTTCCTGTTCACCTGCTTTGAGCAGTACGAGAAAGAAGCGCAGCAGCTGCTGGCGCTGGAAAATCCGCTGCCGCTGCCAGCCTACGAGCGTATTCTGAAAGCCGCCCACAGCTTCAACCTGCTGGATGCGCGTAAAGCCATCTCCGTCACCGAGCGTCAGCGCTACATTCTGCGCATTCGCACCCTGACCAAAGCAGTGGCAGAAGCATATTACGCTTCCCGTGAAGCCCTCGGCTTCCCGATGTGCAACAAAGATAAGTAAGAGGCGGCTATGTCTGAGAAAACTTTTCTGGTGGAAATCGGCACTGAAGAGCTGCCACCAAAAGCACTGCGCAGCCTGGCAGAGTCCTTTGCTGCGAACTTTACTGCGGAGCTGGATAACGCAGGCCTCGCACACGGCACCGTTCAATGGTTTGCTGCTCCGCGTCGTCTGGCGCTGAAAGTAGCTAACCTGGCGGAAGCACAACCAGATCGTGAAATCGAAAAACGCGGCCCGGCGATTGCCCAGGCGTTCGACGCTGAAGGAAAACCGAGCAAAGCGGCAGAAGGTTGGGCGCGTGGTTGTGGTATTACCGTTGACCAGGCTGAGCGTCTGACTACCGATAAAGGCGAATGGCTGCTGTATCGCGCCCATGTGAAGGGCGAAAGCACCGAAGCACTGCTGCCGAATATGGTTGCGACTTCGCTGGCGAAACTGCCGATCCCGAAACTGATGCGCTGGGGTGCAAGCGACGTGCACTTCGTGCGTCCGGTGCACACCGTGACCCTGCTGCTGGGCGACAAAGTCATTCCGGCAACCATTCTGGGCATTCAGTCCGATCGCGTGATTCGCGGCCACCGCTTTATGGGCGAACCGGAATTCACCATCGACAACGCCGATCAGTATCCGGAAATTCTGCGTGAGCGCGGGAAAGTCATCGCCGATTACGAAGAACGTAAAGCGAAGATTAAAGCCGATGCCGAAGAAGCAGCGCGTAAGATTGGCGGTAACGCTGACTTAAGCGAAAGCCTGCTGGAAGAAGTGGCTTCGCTGGTGGAGTGGCCGGTCGTTCTGACCGCAAAATTCGAAGAGAAATTCCTCGCGGTGCCGGCTGAAGCCCTGGTTTACACCATGAAAGGTGACCAGAAGTACTTCCCGGTGTATGCGAACGACGGCAAACTGCTGCCGAACTTTATCTTCGTTGCCAACATCGAATCGAAAGATCCGCAGCAAATTATCTCTGGTAACGAGAAAGTCGTTCGTCCACGTCTGGCGGATGCCGAGTTCTTCTTCAACACCGACCGCAAAAAACGTCTGGAAGATAACCTGCCGCGCCTGCAAACCGTGCTGTTCCAGCAACAGCTGGGTACGCTGCGTGACAAGACTGACCGCATCCAGGCGCTGGCTGGCTGGATCGCCGAACAGATTGGCGCTGACGTTAACCACGCAACCCGTGCGGGCCTGCTGTCTAAGTGTGACCTGATGACCAACATGGTCTTCGAGTTCACCGACACCCAAGGCGTTATGGGGATGCACTACGCGCGTCACGATGGCGAAGCGGAAGACGTAGCCGTCGCGCTGAATGAGCAGTATCAGCCGCGCTTTGCCGGTGATGACCTGCCGTCCAACCCGGTAGCTTGTGCGCTGGCGATTGCTGATAAGATGGATACTCTGGCGGGTATCTTCGGTATCGGTCAGCATCCGAAAGGCGACAAAGACCCGTTTGCGCTGCGTCGTGCCGCACTTGGCGTGCTGCGAATTATCGTTGAGAAGAACCTCAACCTTGATCTGCAAACGCTGACCGAAGAAGCGGTGCGTCTGTATGGCGATAAGCTGACTAATGCCAACGTAGTTGATGATGTTATCGACTTTATGCTCGGTCGCTTCCGCGCCTGGTATCAGGACGAAGGTTATACCGTTGACACCATCCAGGCGGTACTGGCGCGTCGTCCGACTCGTCCGGCTGATTTCGATGCCCGCATGAAAGCGGTATCGCACTTCCGTACCCTGGAAGCAGCTGCAGCACTGGCGGCGGCGAACAAACGTGTATCTAACATCCTGGCGAAATCTGACGAAGTGCTGAGCGATCGCGTGAATGCCTCTACCCTGAAAGAGCCGGAAGAAATTAAACTGGCGATGCAGGTTGTGGTGCTACGTGACAAGCTGGAGCCGTACTTTGCGGAAGGTCGTTACCAGGATGCGCTGGTCGAACTGGCAGAGCTGCGTGAGCCGGTTGATGCTTTCTTCGATAAAGTGATGGTCATGGTTGATGACAAAGAATTGCGTCTCAACCGTCTGACCATGCTGGAGAAACTGCGCGAACTGTTCCTGCGCGTTGCGGATATTTCGCTGTTGCAGTAATAACGCCGTTATTAAAAAGCCTGCCATCTGGCAGGCTTTTT
>NZ_JBQZXE010000063.1:0-21520 GCF_053555855.1 Shigella sp. SIG3 | reverse complement strand
TTATTCAATGCTTTTTCTAATAAATCCGTAATCGTAGAATCAACTGAACCTTTACAACTCACCTGCGAGTTATTTAACTCCTGCGAATTATTTAACTTCTGTGAATTATTTAACTCCTGCGAATCATTTAACTCCTGTATATTATTTAACTTCTGATGATTATTTAATAGCCGCGCTATTTTCTTGTTAGCTTCGCGTTGGTAACACGCCAGAACCTTGTTAGTAATCAGGTGTAATGAACTATCATCTTTTCTTTCAAAAGACTTCCCTTCATAACGATTAGTCGAACCATCAGATTGTTTAAATATAATGACTGTATGTCCTTCACGAATCCCTTTAGTAGAAGCTGAGGCAAGTGTAATTTCTATCTTCACCTTAGATAAATCCGCTCGCTCCCCTTCAGGATTATTCATGTAAAACTTCATTTTTTCATTGCCATCAGTATCTTTAGAATAAGATGAGAACTCAATATGAGCCATCATATTTCTACCCGCTTCGTTGGAGCGTTTGCTAAAATCCACATAACCTAGGGTAAATATCTTTGCCAAAAACTCCAAAAATGCTCTAGGAGAAAGAATATTGCTTCTGCTATTCTGCCCCCCGGCAATTCGGGCAAAATCATTCATTCCCACATACCAGGTATCTAAGGCTTCATTTTTTTGTTTAAAATTGTCGGCTAATGTAATGTGTTGAGAATAATTCAAATCTGATATTTTGCTCATGACGAACTCCTTGAGTTAATAAGAACGTCTAAGCATTACAAATTTTACTCACAAAAAAATATCAAAAAACGCTCTTTTCACAAACTCGCCGTAAACCTGGAGTTATTTACGGCGAAAAGTCATCACGCCATCAGCATCTTCACTACTGCTTTGCGAACCTGGGCTGGCGCGCCCACTGCGCACAGCGGTTTATGCACTTCCCCCGGATAAAACACAACAAAATCACCTTCATTTAGGATAACTGTTTTCTCATCAACGCCTTCCGGCAAAAATGCGATGTCTTTATCAGCTAACCAGTCGGTATCCGGCGCGCCTGCAGGTTGCGTGCTGAAGGTCATGCCTTCCTGACCTTTTAACACAATCTGAATGTCAAGATAGCGGGCATGGTACTCCGCACGGCGAGCTTCGTACGGCTCGGTCATATCTTCCGAGATAAGATAAAACAGACGATTGCCTTCGATATCGTGCTTGCCCTTTGGCGTTTCTGCCGTAACGTGTGCTTTGATATGCTCAATCGCCTGGCGTAACTCCTGGGGTAGCCACGGCTGAAGATTATGAATATTTCCGATGATCATCTTTTCCACTCCTTAATTAAAACAATGTTTCATTTCTATCGTTATACGAAAAGATGATCAATTCCGCCAGCCTTAACGCGTGAATTATTGTCTTATCACAACTTATCGGCAGGCGCGTTCCCGCCTTTCGGATCAAGGCCAGCATCACTCCTTGAGAAGAGTTTTTATCGCTTCCCCCGCCAGGGCAGCTGTTGCACAGAGTTGTTCGATGGAGTGCCCCTCCCGTGCCTTCGCAGAAAGCCCTGACATCACGGTACTCATAAAATCAGTCACACATTGTGCGCTTTGTGGATGCCGCCTGGCGATATAGTCATAAATGGTCGTTTCTGCGGCGTGATAATATTGAATGGCAATATCACGCGCTTGTGGATCATGACTATGAATACCTTCAAGAACCATACAGCCAGCGCAGCCGCCGTTTTGGCTATATCTGCGCGCCGCTTCTTTTAATACCTCAACCAGGCACTCGCCTACCGGACGATCATCACGAAGAATATCGGCAAGCGGAATAGCTTCCGTACCGACATATTCATTGAGTACACGGCTAAATAACCCAGCCTTACTGCCAAAAGCCGCGTAGAGGCTCGGGGGGTTAATACCAAGATAATCAGTAACTTCAGAGACACTTACTGCATCGAAACCTTTTTGGTGAAAAAGCACTTTTGCCGCAGAGACTGCCTGCTCAGGAGCGAAACGTCTGGGACGACCTGGAACGCGAGATTGTTTTTTAGTAACCATTACAAAACCTGTTGACAGAAAGTTAAAACAGTTTTGTAATGCATGTTACATAATAAATCAAGGAGTCCTTATGGGCGCTTTTACCGGTAAGACAGTTCTCATCCTCGGTGGCAGTCGTGGAATCGGTGCCGCTATCGTACGTCGTTTCGTCACCGATGGGGCCAATGTACGATTCACCTATGCGGGGTCGAAAGATGCCGCTGAACGTCTGGCACAAGAGACTGGAGCGACAGCAGTATTCACAGATAGTGCTGACAGAGACGCTGTTATTGATGTCGTTCGTAAGAGCGGCGCATTGGATATCCTGGTGGTAAATGCAGGTATTGGCGTCTTTGGCGATGCCCTGGAATTAAATGCCGACGATATTGATCGCCTTTTCAAAATCAATATTCATGCTCCTTATCATGCCTCTGTTGAAGCCGCCCGGCAGATGCCCGAAGGCGGGCGCATCTTAATCATCGGCTCCGTGAATGGCGATCGTATGCCTGTTGCAGGCATGGCTGCTTATGCCGCCAGTAAATCTGCCCTGCAAGGCATGGCGCGCGGGCTGGCCCGTGATTTTGGACCGCGAGGGATCACCATCAACGTCGTCCAGCCAGGACCAATTGATACCGACGTTAATCCCGCCAACGGGCCAATGCGCGATATGTTGCATAGTTTTATGGCCATCAAAAGACATGGGCAACCGGAAGAGGTCGCTGGTATGGTCGCATGGTTAGCAGGGCCAGAAGCCAGTTTTGTTACCGGCGCGATGCATACCATTGATGGCGCGTTTGGCGCATAACCGACTACGCTCAATTAAGCCCAGCCATTATCCATGATGTCTGGGTTTTGTTTACTAACGTCGTCCCCCTAAAAGCGGCTCCCGGTAAATATAAATCTTCTGTTCATGTCGTAAATCTTGAGGATAACCAAATGGTAGAAAGAACCGCTGTTTTCCCTGCTGGCCGACATTCACTGTATGCTGAGCATCGTTATTCTGCGGCTATTCGTTCCGGCGATTTGCTGTTTGTTTCCGGGCAAGTAGGAAGTCGAGAGGACGGAACACCAGAACCCGATTTTCAGCAACAAGTCAGACTGGCCTTTGATAATTTGCATGCGACCCTGGCAGCTGCGGGATGCACTTTTGACGATATCATTGATGTTACGAGCTTTCATACCGATCCGGAAAAACAATTTGAAGACATCATGACGGTGAAAAATGAAATATTTAGCGCCCCACCTTATCCAAACTGGACGGCGGTGGGTGTTACCTGGCTGGCAGGCTTTGATTTTGAAATTAAAGTGATAGCGCGTATCCCTGAGCTATAAGCAATAGTGTTAGCCGTTCGTTTTCACCCTCCGCCCTATAAGTCGGATGAATGGAATAAAATGCATTTCTGATTGCGTGAAAATGAAAAAGAAAAAAGCAGGAAATGTCTGCAATTATTGATACCGAACGACACTTCCCCTCCAGAATCATAGAAAATAAAAATGCATATATTTTGACTTTTAATTCAAATAAACCGTTTGCGCTGACAAAATATTGCATCAAATGCTTGCACCGCTTCTGGCTATGAGTATAATGCCGGACAATTTGCCGGGAGGATGTATGGTTCAGTGTGTTCGACATTTTGTCTTACCGCGTCTGAAAAAAGACGCTGGCCTGCCGTTTTTCTTCCCGTTGATCACCCATTCCCAGCCCCTCAATCGAGGGGCTTTTTTTTGCCTAGGCGTCAGGAGATAAAAGATGGCTAATCCGCTATATCAGAAACATATCATTTCCATAAACGACCTTAGTCGCGATGACCTTAATCTGGTGCTGGCGACAGCGGCGAAACTGAAAGCAAACCCGCAACCAGAGCTGTTGAAGAACAAAGTCATTGCCAGCTGTTTCTTCGAAGCCTCTACCCGTACCCGCCTCTCTTTCGAAACTTCCATGCACCGCCTGGGTGCCAGCGTGGTGGGCTTCTCCGACAGCGGCAATACATCACTGGGTAAAAAAGGCGAAACGCTGGCCGATACCATTTCGGTTATCAGCACTTACGTCGATGCGATAGTGATGCGTCATCCGCAGGAAGGTGCGGCGCGCCTGGCCACCGAATTTTCTGGCAATGTACCGGTACTGAATGCCGGTGATGGCTCCAACCAACATCCGACGCAAACCTTGCTGGACTTATTCACCATTCAGGAAACCCAGGGGCGTCTGGACAATCTCCACGTCGCAATGGTTGGTGACCTGAAATATGGCCGCACCGTTCACTCCCTGACCCAGGCGCTAGCGAAGTTCGACGGCAACCGTTTTTACTTTATCGCGCCGGATGCGCTGGCAATGCCGCAATACATTCTGGATATGCTCGATGAAAAAGGGATCGCCTGGAGTCTGCACAGCTCTATTGAAGAAGTGATGGCGGAAGTAGACATCCTGTACATGACCCGCGTGCAAAAAGAGCGTCTGGACCCGTCCGAGTACGCCAACGTGAAAGCGCAGTTTGTTCTTCGCGCCAGCGATCTCCACAACGCCAAAGCCAATATGAAAGTGCTGCATCCGCTGCCGCGTGTTGATGAGATTGCGACGGATGTGGATAAAACGCCTCACGCCTGGTACTTCCAGCAAGCAGGCAACGGGATTTTCGCTCGCCAGGCGTTACTGGCACTGGTTCTGAATCGCGATCTGGTACTGTAAGGGGAAATAGAGATGACACACGATAATAAATTGCAGGTTGAAGCTATTAAACGCGGCACGGTAATTGACCATATCCCCGCCCAGATCGGTTTTAAGCTGTTGAGTCTGTTCAAGTTGACCGAAACAGATCAGCGCATCACCATTGGTCTGAATTTGCCTTCTGGCGAGATGGGCCGCAAAGATCTGATCAAAATCGAAAATACCTTTTTGAGTGAAGATCAAGTAGACCAACTGGCATTGTATGCACCGCAAGCCACGGTTAACCGTATCGACAACTATGAAGTGGTGGGTAAATCGCGCCCAAGTCTGCCGGAGCGCATCGACAATGTGCTGGTCTGCCCGAACAGCAACTGTATCAGCCATGCCGAACCGGTTTCATCCAGCTTTGCCGTGCGAAAACGCGCCAATGACATCGCGCTTAAATGCAAATACTGTGAAAAAGAGTTTTCCCATAATGTGGTGCTGGCCAATTAATTGCGGTTGGTAATAAAAGTCTGGCTCCCTATAATGAGCCAGACTTTTTACCGCTGTAATAAAGGAGAAATCATGAGCAAAACTATCGCGACGGAAAATGCACCGGCAGCTATCGGTCCTTACGTACAGGGCGTTGATCTGGGCAATATGATCATCACCTCCGGTCAGATCCCGGTAAATCCGAAAACTGGTGAAGTACCGGCAGACGTCGCTGCACAGGCACGTCAGTCGCTGGATAACGTAAAAGCAATCGTCGAAGCCGCTGGCCTGAAAGTGGGCGACATCGTTAAAACCACTGTGTTCGTGAAAGATCTGAACGACTTCGCAACCGTAAACGCCACTTACGAAGCCTTCTTCACCGAACACAACGCCACTTTCCCGGCACGTTCTTGTGTTGAAGTTGCCCGTCTGCCGAAAGACGTGAAGATTGAGATCGAAGCAATCGCTGTTCGTCGCTAATCTTGATGGAAATCCGGGCTATCATGCCCGGATTAAGTCTGATGACAAAAGCAAAATCGCCCGATGCGCTACGCTTATCAGGCCTACGTGATTCCTGCAATTTATTGAATTTGTAGGCCGGATTGGGCGTTTACGCCGCATCCGGCATGAACAAAGCTCACTTTGTCTGCAATCTGAATCCGGGCCACCATGCCCAGTTTATTCTTTACTGCCAGCCGTAACGACGGCTATAGAACCCTTTCACCAACTGGGTTAACGTCATATACCCTGCCAGAATCGCAACCAGCCACGGGAAATAGCTTAACGGCAGCGCCTGCAGCTGCAGATAACTGGCCAGCGGTGAAAACGGCAATGCGATCCCGACAATCATCACGATCACGGTCATGATCATTAACGGCCACGATGCACAGCTCTGAATAAACGGCACACGGCGGGTACGGATCATATGCACAATCAGCGTTTGCGACAGTAATCCCACCACAAACCAGCCCGACTGGAACAGCGTTTGCGTTTCCGGCGTGTTGGCATGGAATACCCACCACATCAAGCAAAACGTCAGAATATCGAAAATCGAGCTGATCGGTCCGAAGAAGACCATAAAGCGCCCCAGATCCGCCGGATTCCAACGCTGCGGCTTTTGAATTTGCTCGTCGTCGACGTTATCAAACGGGATCGCCACCTGTGACACATCGTACAGCAGGTTCTGAATAAGCAAGTGTAACGGCAACATCGGCAGGAAGGGCAAGAAAGCACTCGCCACCAGCACGCTGAACACATTACCGAAGTTAGAACTCGCCGTCAATTTGATGTATTTCAGCATGTTGGCGAAAGTGCGACGTCCCTCAATAACCCCCTCTTCCAGCACCATCAGGCTTTTTTCCAGCAGGATGATATCAGCCGCTTCACGGGCAATATCTACCGCGCCGTCCACAGAAATGCCGATATCCGCAGCGCGTAAGGCGGGCGCATCATTAATACCATCGCCCATAAAGCCAACCACATGCCCTTCGCGCTTCAGTAAGGTCACAATGCGTTCTTTATGCATCGGCGTCAGGCGGGCAAACAGCGTGGTGCGCTGTGCGAGATTTGCCAGTTCATCGTCAGATAGCGTTTCAATATCACTACCAATGACCACCTCTCCCGCATCCAGCCCCACTTCATGGCACACTTTCGCTGCAACTAACTCACTGTCGCCAGTAAGGATTTTTACGGTAATTCCACTCGCTTTTAATGCCTTCAGTGCCGGAGCGGTTGTCTCTTTTGGCGGATCAAGGAAAGCAATATATCCTTCGAGGATCAGGTCGGATTCATCCGCCCGCTGGTAATCTCCTTCACGCGCTGGCAGGTATTTCGTCGCCACCGCAACCACGCGCAGCCCCTGACGATTCAGCGTATCAGTAACCCGCTTAATCTTACGCAGCATGGTGTCATCGAGCGGTACAATCTCGCCATTGTGACGCACCTGCGAACACACATTGAGGATTTCCTGCAATGCACCTTTGCAAACCAGCTGATGGTGTTCGGTATTTTCTGCCACTACCACCGACATCCGACGACGCTCGAAATCAAACGGAATCTCATCAATTTTTTGCCAACGGCTGGCCAGCGAACGCGCTGACTCTTCATCCGTACCTTCGAGCACCGCGGTATCAAGCAGATTTTTAAGTCCGGTCTGGTAATGACTGTTCAACCACGCGCTATGCAGCACGCGTTCGCTGGTTTTACCGGAGATATCGGTATGATTCTCCAGCACAATTTTGTCCTGCGTCAGGGTGCCGGTTTTATCAGTGCACAGAATATCCATTGCGCCAAAGTTCTGAATGGCATCCAGATGTTTGACGATCACTTTCTGTTTCGACAGCTTTACTGCGCCGCGCGCCAGCGTCGAGGTAACAATCATCGGCAACATTTCCGGCGTTAAGCCTACCGCGACCGAAAGCGCAAACAGTGCCGCTTCCCACCAGTCGCCTTTGGTGTAACCGTTGATAAGCAACACCACCGGAGCCATCACCAGCATAAAGCGAATCAGCAGCATACTAACGCGGCTGATCCCTTGCTGAAAGGCATTCGGCTCGCTTTCCTGCTCACTAACACGCCCCGCCAGTTGACCAAACCAGGTGTTGGCTCCTGTAGCAATCACCATTGCTTGTGCCGTGCCGCTCACCACGGTGGTGCCCATAAAACACAGGGTGTCGCACTCCAGCGGATTGCTGTGCTCCGGCTGGCGAGTAGTAGCGGCTTTTTCCACGGGCAGAGACTCACCGGTTAACGACGCCTGAGCGACGAACAGATCCCGCGCCTGCAAGATACGTAAATCTGCCGGGATCATATCCCCCGCCGCCAGTTTTATAATATCGCCGGGCACCAGCTGGTCTATCGGGATCTCCAGCCAGCCATTTTCGCCTTTGTCGTTAATTACTCGCAGTACCGTCGCGGTATTACTGACCATCGCTTTCAGGGCATCTGCCGCTTTGGTGGAACGAGCTTCCTGAATAAAGTTCAGCAACGTAGAAATAGCGACCATTAGCGCGATAACACCTGCGGCAAATAAATCTTCCGTGGCGTAAGAAATAGCACCAAGAATGGTGAGCAAAATATTAAAGGGGTTGCGATAGCAGACCCATAAATGTACCCACCACGGCGACGGTTGTTGGGCGGGTAATTTATTATCACCATGTTGTTCGCGGGCAGATTCCACTTCCGCCTGATTTAATCCTTCCGGATGGGTGTCGAACGTTTTCCACAATTCTTCTTCGGGCATCACCGCCATTTTCAGGCAATGCGCACTTAAGGACGGCGGGACCGCCGTATTCACTGTCTGCTGCGCGCCAGGCAATGGATCGCGATGAACCAGACGGGAAGGTAAATGGCGAATGAACCGGGTAAAAATTTCTTTAAACATAAGGAGTCCCTCCGCACTGTCTGAAACAGTACAGAAATGTCTTCAGGCGTGGCGAAGCCTTACCTGAAGGTAATAAAGCTGAGCAGGGACATTAAAACGTCACGGCCTTACGCATCCGGTAACGCCGTGAAAAGACGGGCTTACCGGAAAAGTTTTAATCTCCGTCGAGGGAGAGGCGTGGGATCAGGTTCCATATAACCTCCGGTAAGTGAAAAAAGCGCCGCAAATAATAAGGAGAATCCAATAATATTCGTAGCATTTATGGCGATATAATACCTGCTGGCAACTAAACCAACGATAAACCAGACTTTACCCATTGCTGAATGCACGGGTAAAGTTAGGCTCAAATAATTAAACAACACGTTATGGGACAACAGGATGCAAAATCGGCTGACCATCAAAGACATCGCGCGCTTAAGCGGCGTGGGGAAATCTACGGTTTCCCGGGTGCTGAATAACGAAAGCGGCGTGAGTCAGCGCACGCGCGAGCGTGTTGAAGCAGTGATGAATCAGCATGGATTTTCCCCTTCCCGCTCTGCGCGCGCTATGCGTGGGCAAAGCGATAAAGTGGTCGCCATCATTGTTACCCGTCTGGATTCGTTGTCAGAAAATCTCGCCGTTCAAACCATGCTGCCAGCGTTCTATGAACAAGGTTACGATCCAATCATGATGGAAAATCAGTTTTCCCCACAATTAGTTGCCGAACATTTGGGGGTGCTGAAACGGCGTAATATCGACGGCGTAGTGCTGTTCGGTTTTACCGGCATAACCGAAGAAATGTTAGCCCACTGGCAGTCATCGCTGGTTCTGCTGGCGCGTGACGCAAAAGGCTTTGCTTCGGTCTGTTATGACGACGAAGGGGCAATCAAGATTCTGATGCAACGGCTCTATGACCAGGGGCATCGCAATATCAGTTATCTCGGCGTGCCGCATAGTGACGTGACGACCGGGAAGCGACGTCACGAAGCCTACCTGGCGTTCTGCAAAGCGCATAAACTGCATCCCGTTGCCGCTCTGCCAGGGCTTGCTATGAAGCAAGGCTATGAAAACGTAGCAAAAGTGATTACGCCTGAAACTACCGCGTTACTGTGCGCAACCGACACGCTGGCTCTTGGCGCAAGTAAATACCTGCAAGAGCAACGCATCGACACCTTGCAACTGGCGAGCGTAGGTAATACGCCGTTAATGAAATTCCTTCATCCGGAGATCGTCACCGTAGATCCTGGCTACGCCGAAGCTGGACGCCAGGCGGCCTGCCAATTGATCGCACAGGTAACCGGGCGCAGCGAACCGCAACAAATCATCATCCCCGCCACCCTGTCCTGATCGTTTCCTGAACGATAAATTGTGATCTTCGCTGCGTTTCGGGAACGTTCCCGTTTTTAAATTTTTCCGCGCAATATATTCTGCAGCCAACCAAAAATGTCATCTGCCATGGGGCTTTATGATGAGCAAAATAAACCAAACGGATATCGATCGGTTGATTGAACTGGTCGGCGGGCGCGGCAATATTGCGACGGTGAGCCACTGTATTACTCGCCTGCGCTTTGTCCTCAACCAACCGGCCAATGCCAGACCGAAAGAAATTGAGCAACTCCCCATGGTGAAAGGCTGTTTCACCAATGCCGGGCAATTTCAGGTGGTGATTGGCACCAACGTGGGTGATTACTATCAAGCACTAATAGCGTCAACCGGACAGGCGCAGGTTGATAAAGAGCAGGTAAAAAAAGCCGCCCGGCAAAATATGAAATAGCATGAGCAGTTGATCTCTCATTTCGCGGAGATCTTCTTCCCGTTGCTGCCCGCGTTGATTAGCGGCGGTTTGATCCTCGGTTTTCGCAATGTGATCGGCGATTTGCCCATGAGCAACGGTCAGACGCTGGCGCAAATGTACCCTTCCCTGCAAACGATCTACGATTTTCTGTGGTTGATCGGTGAAGCGATTTTCTTCTACCTGCCGGTCGGGATTTGCTGGTCAGCGGTGAAAAAAATGGGCGGCACGCCGATCCTTGGTATCGTGCTTGGCGTGACACTGGTTTCCTCCCAGCTGATGAACGCTTATCTGCTCGGGCAGCAGCTGCCGGAAGTGTGGGACTTTGGCATGTTCAGCATCGCCAAAGTGGGCTATCAGGCGCAGGTGATCCCGGCACTGTTAGCCGGGCTGGCGCTGGGCGTTATTGAAACTCGCCTTAAACGCATCGTACCGGATTACCTCTATCTGGTGGTGGTGCCCGTCTGTTCGCTGATCCTCGCGGTGTTCCTCGCCCATGCGCTGATTGGTCCGTTTGGTCGCATGATTGGCGATGGCGTTGCCTTTGCGGTACGTCACCTGATGACCGGCAGCTTTGCTCCGATTGGTGCGGCATTGTTTGGCTTCCTGTACGCGCCGCTGGTGATCACCGGCGTACACCAGACCACCCTTGCTATTGATTTGCAGATGATTCAAAGCATGGGTGGCACGCCAGTGTGGCCGCTGATTGCGCTGTCGAATATCGCTCAGGGCTCCGCCGTGATAGGCATTATCATTTCCAGCCGCAAGCACAATGAACGCGAGATCTCCGTGCCTGCCGCTATCTCCGCCTGGCTTGGGGTCACTGAGCCTGCAATGTACGGCATCAACCTGAAATATCGCTTCCCGATGCTGTGCGCGATGATTGGTTCTGGTCTGGCAGGATTGCTATGCGGCCTGAACGGCGTTATGGCGAATGGTATCGGCGTAGGGGGCCTGCCGGGAATTCTCTCGATTCAACCGAGCTACTGGCAGGTATTTGCGCTGGCAATGGCTATCGCCATCATCATCCCGATTGTACTCACCTCGTTTATCTATCAGCGGAAATACCGCCTGGGCACGCTGGACATTGTTTAATTTTCTTCGGGGCGCAATTGCGCCCCCTCGCATTTGCAGGAATAACGTAATGACTAATCTTCCCCACTGGTGGCAAAACGGCGTTATCTACCAGATTTATCCAAAGAGTTTTCAGGACACCACGGGTAGCGGCACCGGCGATTTACGTGGCGTTATCCAACGCCTGGACTATCTGCATAAACTGGGCGTTGATGCCATCTGGCTAACCCCCTTTTATGTCTCTCCCCAGGTCGATAACGGTTACGATGTAGCGAACTATACGGCGATTGATCCCACCTACGGCACGCTGGACGATTTTGACGAACTGGTGACGCAGGCAAAATCGCGCGGGATTCGTATCATTCTCGATATGGTGTTTAACCATACCTCTACCCAACATGCCTGGTTTCGCGAGGCGCTGAACAAAGAAAGCCCTTACCGCCAGTTTTATATCTGGCGCGATGGCGAACCAGAAACGCCACCGAACAACTGGCGTTCAAAATTTGGCGGTAGTGCGTGGCGCTGGCATACGGAAAGCGAACAGTACTATTTGCATCTCTTTGCACCAGAACAGGCGGATCTCAACTGGGAGAATCCAGCGGTACGCGCAGAGCTGAAAAAAGTCTGTGAATTCTGGGCCGATCGTGGGGTCGACGGGTTGCGCCTGGATGTGGTGAATCTGATCTCCAAAGACCCGCGTTTCCCTGAAGACCTGGATGGCGACGGGCGTCGCTTCTACACCGACGGGCCACGAGCACACGAGTTTTTGCACGAGATGAACCGCGATGTGTTTACGCCACGCGGGTTAATGACCGTAGGTGAAATGTCCTCCACCAGCCTTGAGCATTGCCAGCGATACGCGGCACTGACAGGCAGTGAATTGTCGATGACCTTTAATTTTCATCACCTGAAGGTCGATTATCCCGGTGGTGAAAAATGGACGTTGGCTAAACCTGACTTTGTGGCGTTGAAAACATTGTTCCGCCACTGGCAACAAGGAATGCACAACGTGACATGGAATGCCTTGTTCTGGTGTAACCACGATCAGCCGCGCATTGTTTCTCGCTTTGGTGATGAAGGTGAATACCGCGTGCCTGCGGCAAAAATGCTGGCGATGGTGCTGCATGGCATGCAGGGAACGCCGTATATCTACCAGGGCGAAGAGATTGGCATGACCAACCCGCATTTCACGCGCATTACTGACTATCGCGACGTGGAGAGCCTCAATATGTTTGCCGAGCTGCGCAACGATGGTCGTGATGCCGACGAGTTATTGGCAATCCTCGCCAGTAAATCCCGTGACAACAGCCGCACGCCCATGCAATGGAGCAACGGCGATAATGCCGGGTTTACGGCTGGCGAACCGTGGATTGGCCTAGGCGATAACTATCAACAAATCAACGTAGAAGCCGCGCTGGCCGATGACTCCTCTGTGTTTTACACCTACCAAAAGTTAATCGCACTGCGTAAGCAAGAAGCCATCCTGACATGGGGCAATTACCAGGATCTGCTGCCAAACAGCCCTGTATTGTGGTGCTATCGCCGTGAATGGAAGGGGCAAACCTTGCTGGTCATTGCCAACCTTAGCCGTGAGATCCAACCCTGGCAGCCAGGGCAAATGCGCGGCAACTGGCAGCTTGTGATGCATAACTACGAAGAAGCCTCACCACAACCCTGTGCCATGAATTTACGGCCTTTTGAGGCTGTCTGGTGGTTACAGAAGTAAATCTTCCCTAAGCCCCGATAATGCCGGTCATTCCGGGGTTTTGTCTGTCAGCATGTTGTTTTTGTTGATTTTTCAACCAGCAAATTCATTAAAAAATTTACATAACGCTGTAGCGCCCGTCATCCGTACGCTCTGCTTTTTACTTTGAGCTACATCAAAAAAAGTTAAAACATCCTTGATGCAAAGCACTATATATAGACTTTAAAATGCGTCCCAACCCAATATGTTGTATTAATCGACTATAATTGCTACTACAGCTCCCCACGAAAAAGGTGCGGCGTTGTGGATAAGCGGATGGCGATTGCGGAAAGCACCGGAAAACGAAACGAAAAAACCGGAAAACGCCTTTCCCAATTTCTGTGGATAACCTGTTCTTAAAAATATGGAGCGATCATGACACCGCATGTGATGAAACGAGACGGCTGCAAAGTGCCGTTTAAATCAGAGCGCATCAAAGAAGCGATTCTGCGTGCAGCTAAAGCAGCGGAAGTCGATGATGCCGATTATTGCGCCACTGTTGCCGCGGTTGTCAACGAGCAGATGCAGGGGCGCAACCAGGTGGATATCAACGAGATCCAGACCGCAGTTGAAAACCAGCTGATGTCGGGTCCATACAAACAACTGGCTCGTGCTTACATCGAGTACCGTCACGATCGCGACATTGAACGTGAAAAACGCGGTCGCCTGAACCAGGAGATCCGTGGTCTGGTCGAGCAGACCAACGCCTCGTTACTCAACGAAAACGCCAACAAAGACAGCAAGGTGATTCCAACCCAGCGCGACCTGCTGGCCGGGATCGTGGCTAAACACTATGCACGCCAGCACCTGCTGCCGCGTGACGTGGTGCAGGCACATGAGCGTGGCGATATTCACTATCACGATCTCGATTACTCGCCGTTCTTCCCGATGTTCAACTGCATGTTGATCGACCTGAAAGGCATGCTGACCCAGGGCTTTAAAATGGGGAACGCCGAGATTGAACCGCCGAAGTCGATCTCTACGGCAACCGCGGTAACTGCGCAGATTATTGCTCAGGTCGCCAGCCATATTTATGGCGGCACCACCATTAACCGTATCGATGAAGTGCTGGCGCCGTTTGTTACCGCCAGCTACAACAAACATCGCAAGACCGCAGAAGAGTGGAACATCCCGGACGCCGAAGGCTACGCTAACTCTCGTACCATCAAAGAGTGCTACGATGCCTTCCAGTCGCTGGAGTACGAAGTAAACACCCTGCACACCGCCAACGGTCAGACGCCGTTTGTAACCTTTGGTTTTGGTCTGGGCACCAGCTGGGAATCGCGCCTGATTCAGGAATCGATCCTGCGTAACCGTATCGCAGGCCTCGGTAAAAACCGTAAAACTGCGGTGTTCCCGAAACTGGTGTTTGCGATTCGCGATGGCCTGAACCATAAAAAAGGCGATCCGAACTACGACATCAAACAGCTGGCGCTGGAGTGCGCAAGCAAGCGCATGTATCCGGATATCCTGAACTACGATCAGGTAGTGAAAGTCACCGGTTCGTTTAAAACCCCGATGGGCTGCCGCAGCTTCCTCGGCGTGTGGGAAAATGAAAACGGCGAGCAGATCCACGATGGTCGTAACAACCTCGGCGTGATCAGCCTGAACCTGCCGCGTATTGCTCTGGAAGCAAAAGGCGATGAAGCCACCTTCTGGAAGCTGCTGGATGAACGTCTGGTGCTGGCACGTAAGGCACTGATGACCCGTATCGCTCGTCTCGAAGGCGTGAAAGCGCGCGTCGCCCCGATCCTCTATATGGAAGGTGCTTGTGGCGTACGTCTGAATGCTGACGATGATGTTTCTGAAATCTTCAAAAACGGTCGTGCGTCTATTTCGCTGGGTTACATCGGCATCCACGAAACCATTAACGCGCTGTTCGGCGGCGAGCATGTTTACGACAACGAGAAGCTTCGCGCGAAAGGTATCGCCATTGTTGAACGTCTGCGTCAGGCAGTGGATCAGTGGAAAGAAGAAACGGGTTATGGTTTCAGTCTCTACAGCACGCCGAGTGAAAACCTGTGCGACCGCTTCTGCCGTCTCGATACTGCTGAGTTTGGCGTGGTGCCGGGCGTGACCGATAAAGGTTACTACACCAACAGTTTCCACCTTGATGTGGAGAAGAAGGTGAACCCGTACGACAAGATCGACTTTGAAGCGCCTTACCCGCCGCTGGCGAACGGTGGTTTCATTTGCTACGGCGAGTATCCAAACATTCAGCACAACCTGAAAGCGCTGGAAGATGTCTGGGATTACAGCTATCAGCATGTACCGTATTACGGCACCAATACACCGATTGATGAGTGCTACGAGTGTGGCTTTACCGGTGAGTTCGAGTGCACCAGCAAAGGCTTCACTTGCCCGAAATGTGGTAACCATGACGCCTCCCGTGTGTCGGTAACTCGCCGCGTGTGCGGATATTTAGGTAGCCCGGATGCACGTCCGTTTAACGCTGGTAAGCAGGAAGAAGTTAAGCGCCGCGTTAAACATTTGGGGAATGGGCAGATAGGTTAATCTTCACTCTGCGCTAAGCAAATGCCGGATGCGGCGTAAACGCCTTATCCGGCCTACATTTGGCAACGGCTGTAGGCCTGATAAGACGCGACAGCGTCGCATCAGGCATTGATTACCGGATGCAGCCTACACGCGGACTGATAAGCCAGGCGAAATAATGAATTATCATCAGTACTATCCTGTCGACATCGTCAACGGCCCCGGCACTCGCTGCACCCTGTTTGTCTCCGGGTGTGTTCATGAATGCCCCGGTTGCTATAACAAAAGCACATGGCGGGTAAATTCTGGTCAGCCATTTACCAAAGCAATGGAAGACAAGATCATTAAAGATCTGAATGACACTCGTATCAAACGCCAGGGGATTTCCCTCTCCGGCGGCGATCCGCTGCATCCGCAAAACGTGCCGGATATTCTGAAACTGGTAAAACGCATCCGCGCCGAGTGTCCGGGTAAAGACATCTGGGTGTGGACAGGCTATAAACTCGACGAACTCAACGCTGCGCAAATGCAGGTTGTTGATTTGATTAACGTGCTGGTCGACGGCAAATTTGTGCAGGATTTAAAAGACCCTTCCCTGATCTGGCGCGGCAGCAGCAATCAGGTGGTGCATCATTTGCGATGATAAGTTCCCTGTTACCTGAGTGCAGGCAACAGGGAAATGAGGAATTAACGATACTTCTGGTGATAGGCGTTGCGGGTCGTTTTCAGTTGCTCTGCAGCAGCCTGCGCTTCTTTTACTTTACCTTCATTTGCCAGCTTCAGCGCGTCGTCAATCTGACCGACCAGAATGTCGAAACCGTGGCGGAAATCTTTCATTTCCGGGCTGTCCGGTGATTTATCTTCGAGCTTCGGCGGCGTTGCTTTTTGCGCATCCAGCGCTGCGGCGCGCATCTTCGTTAACGCGTCTTTGACTTGCGCCGCGTTATCCGCTTTTTCGATCACTTTTAAATTGTCGTTGAGGATTTCCATATTGTCTTCAAGATCAGCGGCAAACGACGCAGAACTGAATACCAACGAGGAGACTGCAAGAATAGCTAACAGGCTTTTACGCATTGCTCACTTCCTTTTTTATTTACACTTCATCCTTCACACTGCCTCATCGACGGCTACGCTCATTCGCCCGGGTCACGTACTGCGAGTACGCTCCCCGGCCCTCATTCACTTTCCGTCTCGATGCAGTGCGAATGATTTTGTGTAATTTTTTAGTTTATAGCGCGGCAGGTCGAGCCAGTTTTTTACTGCCCGGCGATTTTCATCTCCGGCAACAGCACAGAACCACACTGTATATTACTGCGTGTTTCAATATCGTTACCGACGGTGACAATATTGCGCCACATATCTTTTAAATTACCTGCGATGGTGATTTCACTAACGGGATACTGAATTTCGCCATTCTCTACCCAGAAGCCCGCTGCACCACGGGAATAATCACCGGTAATGGCACTCACGCCCTGGCCCATCAGCTCCGTCACCACCAGCCCGGTGCCCATCTCTTTGAGCATTTGTTCGAAGCTTAGCCCTTGTCCGGCAATCCGCCAGTTGTGAATACCGCCCGCATGTCCGGTGCTTTTCAGCCCCAGTTTCCGCGCCGAGTAGCTGGTCAGCAGCCACTGAGTCAGGATGCCATCTTTAATAATATCGCGACGCTCGGTGCGCACACCTTCGCTGTCGAATGGCGTCGACGCCAGCCCTTTCAGCAGATGCGGATGCTCTTCAATGGTCAGCCAGTCCGGCAGAATTTGTTTACCCAGCGAATCCAGCAGAAAGGTAGATTTACGGTAAACCGAGCCACCCGCTATCGCCCCCACCAGATGGCCAAAAAGCCCGGTTGCCACTTCATTGGCAAAAATGACCGGCGCTTTCATGGTGGAGAGTTTACGCGGTGACAGGCGCGATAAAGTACGGCGAGCACAGTCGGCCCCGACCCACTCTGGCGTTTGCAGATCGCTCATCGCGCGGCCAATGGTGTAGGCGTAATCACGCTCCATATCGCCATTTTCTTCGGCAATTACACAGCTGGAGAGCGAATGACGCGTTGAGCAGTAACCCTGCAACATGCCGTGGCTGTTGCCAAAAACTTTGACACCGTAGTGGCTGTTAAAGCTGCCACCTTCGGTATTGGTGATGCGTTTGTCCGCCTGCAATGCCGCCTGTTCTGCGCGGGCCGCCAGTTCAATGGCTTCATCCGGGGAAACTTCCGCAGGGTGGAACAAGTCGAGATTCGGTGCGTCAAAGGCCAGCAGCTCTTTGTCTGCCACGCCGGCACAGGGATCTGGCGAGGTATAACGGGCAATATCCAGCGCCGCCTGTACGGTGCGGGCAATGGCCTGCGGGCTTAAATCGGTAGACGATGCGCTACCTTTACGGTTCTGGTGATAAACAGTGATCCCCAGCGCGCCATCACTATTGAATTCAACATTCTCCACTTCACCATAACGCGTGCTTACGCTAATGCCGGTGGTCTTGCTGACGGCAACTTCCGCACCGTCCGATTTGCCTGAGGCCAACTCCAGCGCAGTGGAAACTGCTTCTTCCAGAATCTTGCGCTGCGCTTCAACTTGAGAGATTACTTTCATTGCAAGTGCCATAATGTAGAGAGTTTCTCTGAAGTCTAACAGAGAACCGTTTTTCAGTGCGCATCTTAACTGGTAACATTAGCCTCTTTTTTTAAGGAGCCTGAGATGACTAAGCAGCCCGAAGACTGGCTCGACGACGTTCCCGGTGATGACATCGAAGACGAAGACGATGAAATTATCTGGGTCAGTAAAAGTGAAATTAAACGTGATGCCGAGGAGCTAAAACGCCTTGGCGCGGAAATTGTTGATCTGGGGAAAAACGCGCTGGATAAGATCCCGTTAGATGCGGATCTGCGCCCGGCTATTGAGCTCGCCCAGCGTATTAAGATGGAAGGTCGCCGCCGCCAGTTGCAGCTCATCGGTAAGATGCTGCGCCAGCGCGACGTAGAGCCTATTCGTCAGGCGCTGGATAAGCTGAAAAACCGTCACAACCAGCAGGTGGTGCTGTTCCATAAACTGGAAAACCTGCGCGATCGTCTGATCGATCAAGGTGATGACGCCATCGCTGAAGTATTGAATCTGTGGCCCGATGCCGATCGTCAGCAACTGCGTACACTGATCCGCAACGCGAAGAAAGAGAAAGAAGGGAATAAGCCGCCGAAATCCGCACGCCAGATTTTCCAGTATCTGCGCGAACTGGCGGAGAATGAAGGGTAATTTTCGTTGTTGATGTGAGTATGGTTTGCCGGATGCGGCGTAAACGCCTTATCCGGCAATGCTATATCAGGCTGAAGCCGAATTACTGCGCAGCTTCCGCCTTCTTCGCCAGACCATCCAGCAGTTTCTGATGGATCCCACCAAAACCGCCGTTGCTCATCACCAGAATATGGTCGCCAGGCTGAGCGGTTTTCACCACCATATCTGCCAGCGTATCCACATCGCCACTCCAGTGTGCAGGCTGAACGCAGGCTTCTGCCACTTCTGCCACCTGCCACGGAATATGCGCCGGTTGCAGCAGGAAGACTTCATCGGCACGACCTAATGAAGGTGCCAGATCGTCTTTGCAGATCCCCATTTTCATGGTATTCGAGCGCGGTTCCAGCACAGCAATAATGCGCGCCGTACCACCAACTTTGCCACGCAGCGCCGCCAGCGTTGCCAGAATCGCCGTCGGGTGATGGGCAAAATCGTCATATACCGTGACGCCATTCGCTTCACCACGCAACTCCAGACGGCGACGAGCATTAATAAACGAACCCAGCGCGTTAGCGGCATCTGCCGGCGCTACACCAACATGGCGAGCCGCTGCAATCGCCATCAGGCCATTGTGCATATTATGTTCGCCTACCAGCGACCATTTCACTTCGCCCACTTTTTCGCCATCCAGCAAAACTTCCCATTCGGAAGCATCGGTGGTCAGCTTTTTCGCCTGCCAGTGACCCTGCTCACCCACCAGCTCCTGCTCGCTCCAGCAGCCCATCGCCATGGTCTGTTTCAGGTTGATGTCATTTTCCGGCCAGATAATACGGCCCTGCCCCGGAACGATACGCACCAGATGGTGGAACTGTTTCTGGATCGCTTTCAGGTCGTCAAAGATATCGGCGTGATCGAACTCAAGGTTGTTGAGGATCAGCGTACGCGGGCAGTAATGGACAAATTTAGAGCGTTTGTCGAAGAAGGCGCAGTCGTACTCATCCGCTTCGATAACAAAGAAGTCGCTTTCGCCCAGACGCGCCGAAACCTCAAAGTTCCCCGGCACACCGCCGATCACAAATCCCGGTTTGTAACCACACTGTTCCAGAATCCAGGTCGCCATTCCCGCGGTGGTGGTTTTGCCGTGTGTACCGGCAACGGCTAGCACCCAGCGGTCGTGCAGCACAAAATCGTGCAGCCACTGTGGACCTGACATATAAGGGATGTTTTTTTCCAGTACCGCTTCCACACACGGATTTCCACGGGTCATGGCGTTGCCAATAATCACCAGATCCGGCTGCGGCTCGAGCTGGCTGGCATCGTAACCCTGAATCAGCTCAATGCCTTGCTTCTCAAGTAAGGTGCTCATCGGCGGATACACATTGGCGTCCGAACCCGTTACTTCATGGCCTAACTGGCGCGCCAGCATCGCCAGACCGCCCATAAATGTGCCACAAATTCCTAAAATATGAATGCGCATACGTCACTATCCTTTTTTAATCTGCCGCTCATTTTACGCATATGTCGGGCAAGTGAGAAACGCATTTCAGGATAATCCGCAATTTGCTGGCGCGATTCACCTGAGCGCAACATTGAGATTATTTGTTAAGATTGTTGCGGTCGCTTTACTCCATAAACATTGCAGGGAAAGTTTTATGAAAACGTTAGGTGAATTTATTGTCGAAAAGCAGCACGAGTTTTCTCATGCTACCGGTGAGCTCACTGCTTTGCTGTCGGCAATAAAACTGGGCGCCAAGATTATCCATCGCGATATCAACAAAGCAGGACTGGTTGATATCCTGGGTGCCAGCGGTGCTGAGAACGTGCAGGGCGAGGTTCAGCAAAAACTCGACTTGTTCGCTAATGAAAAACTGAAAGCCGCACTGAAAGCACGCGATATCGTTGCGGGGATTGCCTCTGAAGAAGAAGATGAGATTGTCGTCTTTGAAGGCTGTGAACACGCAAAATACGTGGTGCTGATGGACCCCCTGGATGGCTCGTCCAACATCGATGTTAACGTCTCTGTCGGTACCATTTTCTCCATCTACCGCCGCGTTACGCCTGTTGGCACGCCGGTAACGGAAGAAGATTTCCTCCAGCCTGGTAACAAACAGGTTGCGGCAGGTTACGTGGTATACGGCTCCTCTACCATGCTGGTTTACACCACCGGATGCGGTGTTCACGCCTTTACTTACGATCCTTCGCTGGGCGTTTTCTGCCTGTGCCAGGAACGGATGCGCTTCCCGGAGAAAGGCAAAACCTACTCCATCAACGAAGGAAACTACATTAAGTTTCCGAACGGGGTGAAGAAGTACATTAAATTCTGCCAGGAAGAAGATAAATCCACCAATCGCCCGTATACCTCGCGTTATATCGGTTCACTGGTTGCGGATTTCCACCGTAACCTGCTGAAAGGCGGTATTTATCTCTACCCAAGCACCGCCAGCCACCCGGACGGCAAACTGCGTTTGCTTTATGAGTGCAACCCGATGGCATTCCTGGCGGAACAAGCGGGTGGTAAAGCGAGCGATGGCAAAGAGCGTATTCTGGATATCATCCCGGAAACTCTGCACCAGCGCCGTTCGTTCTTTGTCGGCAACGACCATATGGTTGAAGATGTCGAACGCTTTATCCGTGAGTTCCCGGACGCGTAATCTCCTGCGCCTCTCCACA
>NZ_JBQZXE010000062.1:0-21841 GCF_053555855.1 Shigella sp. SIG3 | reverse complement strand
AAAAACGCTCTCTATCGAAATGAATAAATTAAAGCAGGCGCGATATTCCATTGGCATTGCCATGAGTGAAGAAAAATACAGCGGAATTATTGGTGCACTGCGTGGAAAATATATTAATTGTCTGGTAACGAATAGCAGCACAGCTGAACTATTACTGAAATAAAAATCTTCCCGATGTTTACCGTAATAAAAATTACGGCGGGTCCCTATTATCTAAAATCAGGAGTCTGTTATGCAAACGTGGTTAAATTTGCAGGATAAAATCATTATTGTCACCGGCGGCGCATCCGGTATTGGTCTGGCGATTGTAGAGGAATTATTAGCACAAGGCGCGAATGTACAGATGGTCGATATTCACGGTGGCGATGGTCAATATGAAGGTCATAAAGGCTATCAGTTTTGGCCGACCGATATTTCTAGCACAAAAGAGGTAAATCATACGGTAGCGGAAATTATCCAGCGTTTTGGTCGCATCGACGGTCTGGTCAATAACGCCGGGGTCAATTTCCCGCGTCTGCTGGTCGATGAGAAAGCGCCTGCCGGGCAGTATGAACTCAACGAAGCTGCATTCGAAAAAATGGTCAATATCAACCAGAAAGGTGTTTTTCTGATGTCGCAGGCGGTGGCGCGACAGATGGTCAAACAACATGATGGCGTGATTGTGAATGTTTCCTCAGAAAGTGGGCTGGAAGGCTCAGAAGGACAAAGCTGTTACGCCGCTACCAAAGCCGCGCTCAATAGCTTCACGCGCTCCTGGTCGAAAGAGCTGGGTAAACACGGTATCCGTGTGGTCGGTATCGCGCCCGGGATTCTGGAAAAAACCGGGCTACGCACGCCGGAATATGAAGAGGCGCTGGCGTGGACGCGCAATATCACCGTCGAGCAGCTGCGTGAAGGCTATACCAAAAACGCCATTCCTATTGGGCGCGCCGGAAGATTAGCAGAAGTAGCTGATTTTGTTTGTTATCTGTTGTCTGAACGCGCCAGCTACATCACCGGAGTAACCACTAACATTGCGGGCGGCAAAACGCGCGGCTAAGGAGGCTTTATGGTCAACGCCATTTTTTGTGCCCACGGCAAATTAGCTTGCGCCATGCTGGAATCGGTTCAGATGGTTTACGGCAACGCCAATGTTGAAGCCGTTGAATTTGTGCCCGGTGAAAACGCCGGAGACATTGCGGTAAAGCTGGAAAAGTTAGCAAGCATTCACAATCAAGATGAGTGGCTGATTGCCGTGGATTTACAGTGCGGCAGCCCGTGGAATGCGGCAGCAATGCTTGCGATGCGCAATCCTCGTTTGCGGGTAATCAGCGGCCTTTCTCTGCCGCTGGCGCTCGAACTGGTTGATAACCAGGACAGCATGAATGTTGATGAACTGTGTGAACACCTGACGCAAATCGCAAAGCAAACCTGCGTTGTCTGGAAACAACTGGCAACGACAGAGGAGGATTTCTGATGAACATTACGCTCGCCCGCATTGATGACCGTCTGATCCACGGCCAGGTCACTACCGTCTGGTCGAAAGTGGCTAACGCCCAGCGCATTATTATCTGCAATGACGAAGTTTATAACGATGAAGTGCGCCGGACATTATTGCGTCAGGCTGCGCCACCGGGAATGAAGGTTAACGTGGTCAATATTGAAAAAGCCGTCGCGGTTTATCACAACCCGCAATATCAGGACGAAACCGTTTTTTATCTTTTCACTCGCCCACAGGATGCCTTAGCGATGGTTCGCCAGGGGGTAAAAATAGGCACCCTGAATATTGGCGGCATGGCCTGGCGGCCCGGTAAAAAACAGTTAACCAAAGCGGTTTCATTAGATGATGATGATATTAACGCATTTCATGAGTTAAATAATCTTGGTGTCATACTGGATTTACGCGTCGTAGCGTCAGATCCCTCAATCAATATTATCGACAAAATAAACGAACAGTTAATCGCAAATTAAATAATAGCGCCTGTGTACATATGCTTTAACAGGCAGGGATGACGACACTTAAAAGGTGACAAATCATGGAAATAAGTACCCTACAAATCATTGCTATATTTCTTTTTTCCTGTATTGCCGGAATGGGCAGCGTGCTGGATGAATTTCAGACTCATCGCCCGTTAATTGCCTGTACGGTGATTGGTTTAATTCTCGGTGATTTAAAAACCGGAATAATACTCGGCGGTACGCTGGAATTGATAGCTCTCGGCTGGATGAACGTCGGCGCGGCGCAATCTCCGGATTCTGCACTCGCCAGCATAATCTCCGCCATTCTGGTTATCGTTGGTCAGCAAAGCATCGCCACCGGAATCGCCATCGCGTTGCCTGTGGCTGCGGCAGGCCAGGTGCTGACGGTGTTTGCCCGTACCATCACCGTAGTGTTCCAGCACGCGGCGGATAAAGCAGCAGAAGAGGCGCGGTTTCGCACTCTCGATATTCTGCATGTCTCCGCGCTTGGCGTGCAGGCGCTGCGCGTCGCCATTCCGGCACTGATTGTCTCACTGTTCGTCAGCGCCGATATGGTCAGCAATATGTTAAACGCCATTCCCGAATTTGTGACCCGAGGACTACAGATTGCTGGCGGTTTTATCGTGGTGGTCGGTTACGCCATGGTGCTACGTATGATGGGCGTGAAATATTTGATGCCTTTCTTTTTCCTCGGTTTCCTCGCAGGTGGCTACCTCGATCTCAGCCTGCTGGCGTTCGGTGGCGTCGGCGTGATCATGGCCCTGGTCTACATCCAGCTAAATCCACAGTGGCGTAAAGCTGAACCTCAACTCCAGGCCACCGCCTCCACCGCCCTTGACCAACTTGACGATTAACGGAGCCATCATGGAACAGAGAAAAATTACACGCAGCGATCTGGTGAGCATGTTTCTGCGCTCCAACCTGCAACAGGCGTCCTTTAACTTTGAACGTATTCACGGGCTGGGCTTTTGCTACGACATGATCCCCGCCATCAAGCGACTTTACCCATTAAAAGAGGATCAGGTTGCGGCGCTCAGGCGACACCTGGTGTTCTTCAATACCACGCCAGCCGTATGTGGCCCGGTCATCGGCGCGGAAATTGATGACGGTACCATCAACGGCATCAAAGTCGGTCTGATGGGACCATTGGCAGGAGTTGGCGATCCACTGGTCTGGGGAACGCTGCGCCCGATTACCGCCGCGCTCGGCGCATCTCTGGCACTTTCGGGCAACATTCTCGGCCCGCTGCTGTTCTTCTTTATTTTCAACGCGGTGCGTCTGGCGATGAAGTGGTATGGCCTACAGCTCGGCTTTCGCAAAGGGGTGAATATCGTCAGCGATATGGGCGGGAATGTGCTGCAAAAACTCACCGAAGGCGCGTCGATTCTCGGACTGTTTGTGATGGGCGTGCTGGTGACCAAATGGACGTCAATCAACGTACCGTTGGTGGTTTCACAAACGCATGCCGCCGATGGCTCCACCGTCACCATGACCGTGCAGAACATTCTCGACCAACTTTGCCCTGGTTTGCTGGCGCTCGGTCTGACGCTACTAATGGTTCGTCTGCTCAACAAAAAAATTAACCCGGTATGGCTGATTTTCGCCCTGTTTGGCTTAGGGATTATCGGCAATGCTCTGGGCTTCCTGTCCTGATTCTTCGCCCCGGCACGACTGCCGAGGCCATCGCTCAACATGAGGTGGTTTATGAAAACAACAGCTCTGCGTCTTTATGGTAAACGTGATTTACGCCTGGAAACCTTTGACCTTCCTGAAATGCAGGAGGATGAAATCCTCGCAACGGTGGTCACTGACAGCCTGTGCCTCTCTTCCTGGAAAGAGGCCAATCTGGGTGAAAACCATAAAAAAGTACCCGACGATGTGGCGACCAACCCAATCATCATCGGCCACGAATTTTGCGGCGATATTCTGGCCGTGGGTAAAAAGTGGCAGCACAAATTCCAGCCGGGTCAGCGTTATGTGATTCAGGCCAACCTGCAACTCCCCGACCGCCCGGATTGCCCCGGCTACTCCTTCCCGTGGGTAGGCGGCGAAGCGACGCATGTGGTTATTCCCAACGAGGTCATGGAACAAGATTGCCTGCTGGCATACGACGGCGAAACCTATTTTGAAGGCTCACTGGTTGAACCGCTTTCCTGCGTGATTGGCGCGTTCAACGCCAACTATCATCTTCAGGAAGGTAGTTATAACCACACGATGGGGATTCGCCCGCAAGGGCGCACGCTGATCCTCGGCGGCACCGGACCAATGGGACTGTTGGCGATTGATTATGCGCTGCATGGACCAGTTAACCCGTCGCTGCTCGTCATTACCGATACCGACAACGACAAATTGAGTTATGCGCGCAAGCACTATCCATCAGAACCGCAAACACTGATTCATTATCTCAATGCCACCGATGCAGCATTTGATACGTTAATGGAGCTGAGTGGCGGTCACGGCTTCGATGATATTTTCGTCTTTGTGCCTAATGAAGGACTGGTGACTCTCGCCTCTTCCTTGCTGGCGACAGATGGTTGCCTGAATTTCTTCGCCGGACCGCAGGATAAACATTTCAGCGCGCCAATTAATTTCTACGATGTGCATTATGCATTTACCCACTACGTGGGCACGTCAGGCGGCAATACCGACGACATGCGCGCGGCGGTCAAACTGATCGAAGAGAAAAAAGTGCAGGCCGCAAAAGTGGTAACACATATTCTTGGGCTGAATGCCGCGGGCGAAACCACGCTTGAATTGCCTGCCGTCGGCGGCGGCAAAAAGCTGGTGTATACCGGGAAATACCTGCCGCTGACGTCACTCACGCAGATTCAGGATCAAGCACTGGCGGCGATTCTGGCGCGTCATCAGGGGATCTGGTCCGGTGAGGCGGAGCAATACCTGCTCGCCCATGCAGAGGCAATTTCCCATGATTAATCGCGCTACTTAACTCTGCATGTCGCTGGCTGGTCGCCCCAGCAACTTCGCGACCGGATGTGCGGCTGATTGCTGAAGCAGCACAATTTGCACGAGAAGGATAAAAAATATCAGCGCCTTAAGGGGCGCTCAAATTGGTGGCAAAGTACACATTGTTTATGCCGGATGCGGAATGAAGCCTTATTCGGTCTACATAATTTTGAAAATCCAATATATTGCAGTTATCTGGTAGGCCAGGTAAGCGTAGCGCATCAGGCAATGCTGTGTTTGTCATCAGTCTCAGCGCCCGGTGCAATACGTGACATCGTGAGCCATGTCAGTAAGTGGTTAAATTCGCAGTGGTAGCATGCCTTCCGTGATTTCTTACTAACCGGAGAAGTAATGGAACTGCTTTTATTGAGTAACTCGACGCTGCCGGGTAAAGCCTGGCTGGAACATGCACTGCCGCTAATTGCTGAACAGTTGCAGGGTCGCCGCTCAGCGGTGTTTATCCCTTTCGCTGGCGTAACGCAGACCTGGGATGATTACACAGAGAAAACGGCTGCGGTTCTCGCTCCGCTGGGTGTTTCTGTCACCGGTATTCATAGCGTTGTCGATCCCGTTGCCGCGATTGAAAATGCGGAAATTGTGATTGTCGGCGGCGGTAATACTTTCCAGTTGCTGAAACAGTGCCGCGAGCGCGGGCTGCTGGCTCCAATTACTGACGTGGTTAAACGTGGCGCGCTGTATATTGGCTGGAGCGCAGGCGCTAACCTTGCTTGCCCAACCATTCGTACCACCAACGATATGCCGATTGTCGATCCGCAAGGTTTCGATGCGCTAAATCTGTTCCCGTTGCAAATCAACCCGCACTTCACCAACGCGCTGCCGGAAGGCCATAAAGGTGAAACCCGTGAGCAGCGTATTCGCGAACTGCTGGTCGTCGCGCCAGAACTGACGATTATTGGTCTGCCGGAAGGTAACTGGATCACAGTGAGTAAAGGTCACGCTACGCTGGGTGGCCCGAACACCACTTATGTGTTTAAGGCTGGTGAAGAAGCGGTTCCGCTGGAAGCTGGTCACCGTTTTTAAGTGAATTGCCGGATGCATGATCCGGCATCTTGTTCATAGTGCCTGATGCGACGCTTGACGCGTCTTATCAGGCCTACAGGATTCACAATATTAATACTCGTCCCGTCCTTCATCTTCATCCGGCTGTTCCAGCACACTGTAAGCCACCGAACAAAACAGCGAGTTCAGGCGCTGCATATCTCCCAGTAAGCCTAAATGTAGCGAACTGGTTTCAATGCTCTGCACGTTTTGCTGATGCAGGCGATCGACGTGGGCGTGGGAATAGCGGCGATTAAGAATGCGAAAACGATGTTTGCTGCGACGCAAACGACGAGCGCTGGTGACATCGCCAGAGAAGAACACCGACATTGCCAGCTTTAAATTACTGAGCAATTGCTCATAGAGCGCATCCAGTTCCTTCAACCCATCAAGCGAAAATGCCCGCCGTGCTGCCAGCGATTTATCGGCAATTTCGCTGCCCATGCGCTCGACGATATCGGAGGCCTGTTCAAGGTTGAGCGACATTTCGATGATCTCCGCCCAGCGGCGCGACTCTTCCTCCGCCAACTCTTCTTTTGGCATCCGCGCCAGATACAGCTTAATGGCGGTGTAGAGAACGTTGATATCATCTGCCAGCTTACGCAGCTCTTTCTCCTGCCGT
Organism: Shigella sp. SIG3; assembly: GCF_053555855.1. Lineage (NCBI taxonomy): Bacteria > Pseudomonadati > Pseudomonadota > Gammaproteobacteria > Enterobacterales > Enterobacteriaceae > Shigella > Shigella sp. SIG3. Next base: position 15,237 of record NZ_JBQZXE010000062.1, on the reverse strand, counting down.
GGCTCGCCGTGCATCACTTTATTCAGCCCTTCCATCATCTGTTCCATGGCGTCGCCAATGCGCAGGGTTTCGCGCGCGGCGTTCGCCAGAGCAAGCGTGGGCGTGTCCAGCGCGCTGACATCCAGATGTTTAGGCCGTAGCTGGGTATCCAGTTCCGGTTCATCGCGAATAATCGTTTTGCAAAACCGTGCCATCGGGTCAACAAATGGCAGCATGACCAGGCAACGTACAAGGTTGTAGAAGACGTGGAAATAGATCACCAGTTCCGCTTTTGGCAATGACAGCTTCCCCATTGTCTCTGCCAGCAAATGGACAAACGGCAGGATAATCAGGCTACCCACCAGCTTAAACAGCAGACTACCCAGCGCGACACGGCGGGCTGCGGCATTGGCGGCACTGTTGTTGAGCATCGCCAGCAGGCCGGAACCGAGGTTAGCTCCAATCACCAGACAGAGCGCCACGGGGAAGGAGATAATGCCTGCAGCGGTCAGAGTCGCGGTCAGCAGTACAGCAGCAAGGCTGGAGTAGCTGATAATGGCGAACATCGCGCCAATCAGCGCATCCAGCAGAATATCGCCGGTCAGCGAGGCAAAGATCACCTGAACGCCGTTTGCCTGGGTGATCGGCGTTACGGCCTGCACAATCAACTCCAGCGCCAGCAAAATCAGCCCAAGACCAATACCGACGCGGCCCAGTTGCCCGGCGCGTGACTGTTTGCGTCCGAGGAAAAAAATCACGCCGATAAAAATAAGTAACGGTGACAGCCAGGATAAGTCGAAGGTGAGAATACGCGCCATTAGCGCCGTCCCGACATCTGCCCCCAGCACAATGACCAGAGCCGGTGCGAGGGCTACCAGATCCTGAGCGACGAACGAGGTCACCAGCATGGTGGTGGCATTACTGCTCTGTACCAGTGCGGTAACGCCGATCCCCGCGCAAAAGGCGAGCGGCTTTTTTTCGACGCTCCGGCTAAGGACAGTACGCAAACGCGCGCCGAAGACGCGCATTACGCCGGTTCGAACAATATGAGTCCCCCAGACCAGCAGGGCGACGGCAGAAAGCAGGTGAAGCAGCGTTAACACGAGTTCAGGTTCTCCTTATCGTTATATGTTCCTGAAGCAATTGAATGACCAAAGGACCGGAAACACGCTGACTGGCATCTTTACTGTGCCTTTTGACATTCGTTTTTCCGGCTAAGATTATTCCAGCCTGTTTCCAGTATAAGTGTTTCATATTAATAAAGAGACAGGGCACTCATTGAGCGCCCTGTTTGTTGTAAGGAAAAGTGACAGATTTGTGAATCAGTCCGCGTCATACCCCAGATTCGGTGCCAGCCAGCGCTCAACATCGGAGACGCTCATACCTTTACGGCGGGCATAGTCTTCAACCTGATCGCGCTGAATTTGCGCCACCGCGTAGTACTTGCTGTCCGGATGACTGAAATACCAACCCGAAACCGATGCACCAGGCCACATAGCGAAAGATTCTGTGAGTTTCATGCCAGTATGTTTTTCCACTTCCAGCAGCTCCCAGATGGTGGCTTTTTCCGTATGTTCCGGGCAGGCCGGATAGCCCGGTGCCGGACGGATGCCCTGGTAGTTTTCGCGGATCAGTTCTTCGTTGCTGAGGTTCTCGTTCGGCGCATAGCCCCAGTAGACTTTACGCACACGCTCATGGAGATACTCCGCAAAGGCTTCGGCTAAACGGTCGGCAAGCGCTTTCACCATGATTTTGTTGTAATCATCGTGCTGCGCTTCAAAGGCATCAGCCAGTGCGTCCTCTTCCAGCCCGCCAGTCACGGCAAATGCGCCGATGTAATCTGCTTTACCAGAAAGCTTCGGCGCAACGAAGTCAGCGAGACAGTAGTTAGCGAATCCCGTTTTTTCGGTCTGTTGACGCAGATGGTGGCTGACGTTGATCACATGGGTGCGCGTTTCGTCACGGTAGATTTCAATGTCATCGCCCACACGGTTTGCCGGGAACAGGCCCACCACGCCACGCGGATTCAGCGTTTTCTCGGCGCTTAATTTATCCAGCATGTCGTTGGCGTCTTTAAACAGCCGCTGCGCCTCAACGCCCACCACTTCATCTTCCAGAATGCGCGGATACTTCCCGGCCAGCGACCAGGTCATAAAGAACGGTGTCCAGTCGATGTAATTACGCAGCGTTTCGATGCTGGCTTCCACTTCCTGCACGCCGAGACGGTGCGCCACCGGCGGCGTGTAAGCCTGCCAGTCAAATGCGAAATCGTTATCGCGCGCCGCTTCCAGCGTGACCGGTGGTGTGCGTGGTTTCTTGCGCCCGTGCTGAATACGCACGGTTTCGTACTCCTTGCAGGTACGAGCGACAAAATCATCACGCTGAGTATCGGAAAGCAGCGCCGCTACCACACCAACGGTGCGCGAGGCATTCTGCACATACACCGTAGGGCCGCTGTAGTTCTGCTCGATTTTCACCGCCGTGTGCGCTTTTGAGGTGGTCGCGCCGCCAATCAGTAACGGAATGGTGAAGCCCTGACGCTCCATCTCTTTCGCCACGTTAACCATCTCGTCCAGCGACGGCGTGATAAGCCCCGAAAGGCCAATCAAATCAGCATTCACTTCTTTGGCGATACGGAGAATTTTTTCCGCAGGCACCATAACGCCGAGATCGACAATTTCGTAGTTGTTACATTGCAGCACCACACCAACGATATTTTTACCGATGTCGTGGACATCGCCTTTCACGGTGGCGATCACCATCTTGCCGTTGGTTTTACCCTGCTCTTTGCTGGCTTCAATAAACGGTTCGAGATACGCCACTGCCTGTTTCATGACGCGCGCCGATTTGACCACCTGTGGCAGGAACATTTTGCCTTCGCCAAACAGATCGCCGACCACGTTCATGCCGTCCATCAACGGGCCTTCAATCACTTCAATCGGGCGCGTAGCCTGCTGGCGGGCTTCTTCAGTATCCTGCTCGATAAACTCGGTTATGCCTTTGACCAGCGAGTATTCCAGACGTTTATTCACGTCCCACGAGCGCCACTCCGCTTGCTGGGCGTTAGCAGTGTCGTCCGCTTTACTGCCGCGATATTTCTCGGCAAGCTCCAGTAAACGCTCAGTGCCATCGTCACGACGATTAAGAATCACATCTTCCACCGCGTCGCGCAGTTCAGCGGGTAGGTCGTCGTAAATCGCCAGTTGCCCGGCGTTGACGATCCCCATATCCATGCCATTGCGAATAGCGTAGTAGAGGAACACTGCGTGAATGGCTTCGCGCACCGGATCGTTGCCACGGAATGAGAAAGAAACGTTAGATACGCCGCCGGAAATCAGCGCGTGCGGCAGTTCGCGTTTGATGTCTTCACACGCGCCGATAAAGTCCTGCGCGTAGTTGTTGTGCTCTTCAATACCGGTGGCGACCGCGAAGATGTTCGGGTCGAAGATGATATCTTCTGGCGGGAAGCCAACCTCTTCGGTGAGGATTTTGTACGCCCGACGGCAAATCTCGATTTTCCGTGCGCGAGTATCGGCCTGTCCCTGTTCGTCAAAGGCCATCACCACCACTGCCGCACCGTAGCGACGCAACAATTTCGCGTGATGGATAAAGGCGTCGACGCCCTCTTTCATCGAGATAGAGTTAACAATGCCTTTGCCCTGGATACACTTCAGACCTTTTTCAATGACATCCCATTTTGAGGAGTCGATCATAATCGGCACGCGAGCGATATCCGGTTCACCGGCAATCAGATTGAGAAAATGCACCATCGCCGCTTCGGCATCGAGCATCCCTTCATCCATGTTGATATCGATAATCTGCGCGCCGTTTTCCACCTGCTGACGCGCCACATCCAGCGCCTCGCTGTATTTCTCTTCTTTGATCAGGCGCTTGAACTTAGCAGAGCCGGTGACGTTGGTGCGTTCACCCACGTTCACAAACAGGCTATCATCGCCAATGTTCAGCGGCTCCAGGCCAGACAAACGGCAGGCTACGGGAATTTCCGGCAGTTTGCGCGGCGCTAATCCTTCTACTGCACGACTCATCGCTGCAATATGTTGCGGCATGGTCCCGCAGCAACCACCGACGATATTGAGAAAGCCCGCTTGCGCCCATTCACGTATCTGTTTTGCCATCGTGTCGGCGTCGAGATCGTATTCACCAAAGGCGTTAGGCAGCCCGGCGTTCGGGTGGGCGGTGACGTAGCATTCCGCAATCCGTGATAGTTCCTGCACGTACTGGCGCAGTTCATCGGGCCCCAGCGCACAGTTCAGGCCAAAGGTCAGCGCTTCGGCGTGGCGCAATGAGTTGTAAAATGCTTCGGTGGTCTGCCCGGAGAGCGTGCGCCCGGAGGCGTCGGTGATGGTGCCGGAGATCATAATCGGCAGCTCAACGCCCAGCGCTTCAAACTCCGTTTTCACCGCAAAGACCGCCGCTTTGGCGTTAAGGGTGTCGAAAACGGTTTCAATCAGGATCAGATCCGCACCACCTTCCACCAGCGCTTTGGTGGATTCGCGATAGGCCGCCACCAGCTGGTCAAAAGTGATGTTGCGGAATGCCGGATCGTTGACGTCCGAAGAAATAGACGCCGTGCGGTTGGTTGGGCCGAGAACACCGGCAACGTAGCGCGGTTTCTCCGGCGTGCGCGCGGTCCACTCGTCAGCACGGGCGCGCGCCAGTTTCGCCGCCGCAAAGTTGATTTCCGCCGACAGGGATTCCATCTGGTAATCCACCATCGCAATGGTCGTGGAGTTGAAGGTGTTGGTTTCGATGATATCCGCGCCCGCTTCAAAGTAGGCGTTGTGGATAGCGGCGATCACTTCCGGTTTACTGAGTACCAGCAGGTCGTTGTTGCCTTTGAGGTCGCATGGCCAGTCGGCAAAGCGTTCACCACGAAAATCGGCTTCGTTCAGTCGATAGCTCTGGATCATGGTGCCCATACCGCCGTCCAACACCAGAATACGTTCATTTAACTGCGCACGCAGTTGTTCCACTTTGCTGCTCACACTTGCTCCCGACACGCTCAACCCAGATTTAATAAAAATTCAACAAACCATACTGGCATAAACGCATCTGTGGTAAAAGCGACCACCACGCAACATGAGATTTGTTCAACATTAACTCATCGGATCAGTTCAGCAACTATTGCATTAGCTAACAATAAAAATGAAAATAATTTCCATGATACAGAAAAAGGAGGCTGTCATGGTCGCCCCCATTCCCGCGAAACGCGGCAGAAAACCCGCCGTTGCCACCGCACCAGCGACTGGACAGGTTCAGTCTTTAACGCGTGGCCTGAAATTACTGGAGTGGATTGCCGAATCCAATGGCAGCGTGGCACTCACAGAGCTGGCGCAACAAGCCGGGTTACCCAATTCCACGACCCACCGCCTGCTAACCACGATGCAACAGCAGGGTTTCGTGCGTCAGGTCGGCGAACTGGGACACTGGGCAATCGGCGCACATGCCTTTATGGTCGGCAGCAGCTTTCTCCAGAGCCGTAATTTGTTAGCAATTGTTCACCCTATCCTGCGCAATCTAATGGAAGAGTCTGGCGAAACGGTCAATATGGCGGTGCTTGATCAAAGCGATCACGAAGCGATTATTATCGACCAGGTACAGTGTACCCACCTGATGCGAATGTCCGCGCCTATCGGCGGTAAATTGCCGATGCACGCTTCCGGTGCGGGTAAAGCCTTTTTAGCCCAACTGAGCGAAGAACAGGTGACTAAGCTGCTGCACCGCAAAGGGTTACATGCCTATACCCACGCAACTCTGGTGTCTCCTGTGCATTTAAAAGAAGATCTCGCCCAAACGCGCAAACGGGGTTATTCATTTGACGATGAGGAACATGCGCTGGGGCTACGTTGCCTTGCAGCGTGTATTTTCGATGAGCACCGCGAACCGTTTGCCGCAATTTCTATTTCCGGACCGATTTCACGTATTACCGATGATCGCGTGACCGAGTTTGGCGCGATGGTGATTAAAGCGGCGAAGGAAGTGACGCTGGCGTACGGTGGAATGCGCTGACTTTTTCTGGCGGGCAGAGGCAATATTCTGCCCATCATACCTGAGTGGCAATAGAATAAGGGTGTCTGTTAATCGCATTGACGCCAAAATAACTTAATGTCATACACTTCACACACTTTTATTAACTCAGCATTATTTTTAAACATCAAACCACTTAATTATTAACAAAATCGCAAGATCTCATTCCACCGAAACTTTTACGGCTGCATTATGAGATTGAGCGATTTATGATATTTTTTTAGTTGTAATCATATTAAATTTTTTCACTGTTCTGATAGTTAAAATTCAAGACATCAATAAACAATGAGATATTTAAATGATTACTCGTATTCCTCGTAGTTCTTTCTCTGCAAATATTAATAATACAGCCCAGACAAATGAACACCAAACCCTGAGTGAATTGTTTTATAAAGAACTCGAGGATAAATTTTCTGGCAAGGAGCTGGCGACGCCTCTATTAAAAAGCTTCTCAGAGAACTGTAGACAAAATGTTCGTCATATCTTTAGCAACAAGGATTTTGTCATTAAATTTTCCACGTCCGTCTTACAAGCTGATAAGAAAGAAATTACGATAATTAATAAAAACGAAAACACGACACTCACTCAAACCATTGCTACAATATTTGAAGAATACCTAATTGAAATTTTACCTCAACGCTCAGACACTCTTGATAAACAAGAATTAAACCTAAAATCAGATAGAAAAGAAAAAGAATTCCCAAGAATTAAACTTAATGGTCAATGTTATTTTCCGGGGCGCCCCAAAACCGTATAGTATACCGACACATTGCTGCACAATATATTAATGATATTTATCAGAATGTTGATTACAAACCCCATCAAGATGATTACTCTTCAGCTGAAAAATTTCTCACTCACTTCAACAAAAAATGCAAAAACCAGACTTTGGCGTTGATTTCCAGCCGTCCTGAGGGGCGTTGCGTTGCTGCCTGCGGTGATTTCGGGCTAGTTATGAAAGCATATTTTGACAAGATGGAATCAAATGGCATCAGTGTTATGGCAGCCATATTACTGGTGGATAACCATGCTTTGACGGTCCGGCTAAGAATAAAGAACACAACTGAAGGATGTACCCATTACGTGATTTCGGTTTATGATCCTAATGTAACTAACGATAAAATAAGAATTATGAGCGAAAGCAAAGAGGATATTAAACACTATTCTCTGATGGATTTTATGAATGTAGATTATAGCCTCCTGAAATGGTCAAATGATCATGTTATTAACCAATCTGTTGCAATAATTCCAGCACTTCCGAAAGAACAGCTATTGATGTTAAAAGGAACTGTGGATGAAATAACCCCTCCATTATCACCAGCAACGATGAATTTGCTAATGGCAATTGGTCAGAATCACCAACTTACGCAACTGATGATTCAGCTCCAGAAAATGCCAGAACTACATAGAACAGAAATGTTGACTGCCTATAATAGTATTAACCTCCCCGGTTTATATTTGGCTATAAATTATGGCAATGCGGATATCGTTGAGACTATTTTCAATTCATTGTCAGAAACAGGATATGAAGGGTTACTCTCGAAAAAAAATCTCATGCATATTCTGGAGGCAAAAGATAAAAATGGTTTTTCTGGATTATTTTTAGCGATATCACGTAAGGATAAAAATGTTGTAACCTCGATTCTGAACGTCTTACCTAAACTGGCCGCAACACATCATTTAGATAATGAACAGGTGTATAAATTCCTGAGTGCCAAAAATAGAACGTCCAGCCATGTTTTATACCATGTTATGGCGAATGGTGATGCCGACATGCTGAAAATTGTTTTGGTCGCGTTACCTTTGTTAATTCGCACATGTCATTTGACTAAAGAACAGGTACTCGATCTCCTGAAGGCAAAGGATTTTTATGGTTGCCCAAGACTATACCTGGCGATGCAAAATGGACATAGCTATATCGTGAAAGTTATTCTCGAAGCATTGCCCTGTCTGGCCCAGGAAATTAACATTTCAGCTTCCGATATTGTAGATCTTCTGACCGCTAAAAGTCTTGCGCGCGACACGGGTTTGTTTATGGCCATGCAGCGCGGACATATGAACGTTATTAATACTATTTTTAACGCATTACCCACTCTTTTTAATACGTTTAAATTCGATAAAAAAATATGAAGCCCCTCCTCCTGGCAAATAATTCTAATGAATATCCCGGTTTGTTTTCAGCGATACAGCATAAACAACAAAACGTTGTAGAGACGGTTTATCTTGCTTTATCTGACCATGCACGCCTGTTTGGATTTACCGCTGAAGATATTATGGATTTTTGGCAACACAAAGCGCCACAAAAATACTCTGCCTTTGAGTTGGCTTTTGAATTTGGTCACCGGGTTATTGCTGAATTAATCCTTAATACATTAAATAAGATGGCTGAAAGCTTTGGCTTTACGGATAACCCTCGATACATTGCGGAGAAAAATTATATGGAAGCTTTACTCAAAAAAGCATCTCCCCATACCGTACGCTAAATCTTTGCCTGCGCCGATACGCATAAACATCTTCCACATGCCCTTCACGTATGCGGTTTTGTAGTGCGCGCCAGTAATCAGCGCGGAACAGGTCGGCGTGCATCTCTTCAAACAGCGGACCAATACGCGGGTCGGCGCATAGCCAGTGGCGAAACTCTTCCGGGAAAACATCGCCCGGCGAGACGCTGTACCACGGTTCGCTGGCAAGTTCGTCTTCCGGATAGCGCGGCGGCGGGATGTCGCGGAAATTCACTTCCGTCATGTAGCAAATTTCATCGTAATCATAAAAAACCACACGCCCGTGACGGGTGACACCGAAGTTTTTAAACAGCATGTCGCCAGGGAAAATGTTAGCAGCGGCAAGCTGGCGAATAGCGTTACCGTATTCTTCAATGGCGTCGCGCAACTGCTGACCTTCCACTTGTTCCAGCCAGATATTGAGCGGCACCATCCGCCGCTCGATATAGAGATGGCGAATTACAATCTGCTCACCAAGATCGGTGATTTTTTCCGCTGCTTCCTGGAGCAGTAATTCCATTAATACCGGGGAAATATGCCGCTTCTCCAGCACAAAGTTTTCAAACTCCTGGGTGTCCGCCATTCGGCCCACACGGTCGTGCTCTTTCACCAGTTGATAGCAGGCACGAACGTGAGCGGCAGACATCTCTTTCTGCGGCGCGAACTTGTCTTTGATGACTTTGAATACCCGATCAAAGCCCGGCAGCGTAAACACCAACATCACCATTCCACGAATACCCGGCGCTTCAATGAACTGCTCATTACAGCCCTGTAGATAAACGAGATATTCGCGGTAGCTTTCGGTTTTGGCGTGCTTCTGGCAGCCGATAGCCATATACAATTCAGCAGTGGTTTTACCTGGCAGAATTTCCCGTAGCCACTCGACCAGCGCTGCGGGCAGCGGTGCATAAACCATAAAATAAGAACGCGCAAAGCCAAAAACAATGCTCGCTTCGGCGGTCGTCGTCAGGCAGGTATCAATAAATAACTCGCCGTCGTCCGTCTGGTGGATCGGCAGTAAGAAGGGCAACGTGCCGGAAGGCGTGATCAGTTTGCCCACCAGCCAGGCGGCTTTATTGCGGTAAAACAGTTCGTTCGCCACCTGTAAATGACTTTCCGCGAGGTTGTCTGTCCCCAGCGTTTCCGTCAGATGGCGAATGATGTAATGAATGTCACGGCTTTTATTCTGCCAGCGCAGGCGCAGCGGCAGGTCGCTGATAACGCGCATCAGTAGAGATTCCCAGCCGTGATCGGGGTGAAAGTCTTTCGCCAGCGGGCGGGGAATGGTACGAAAGCGGCGCTCTGGCTGAGAGCTAAAGATAAAAAGCCGCTCGGGAGTAAGCGAGCGGTGGTCAAATAACCGACAGTACACGGAGTTAAAAAAGCTCTCCGCAATCTCGAAGCGCGGGTAATCCGGCAACAGCCGCGTGTAATGCTCTTTAACGCGCAGTAAAAATGCCGCGTCCGTACTTTGGCCGTTAGTAATGCAGCGCAGTTGCTCCACGACCAGACCAACGTGATGATCGTAAAGATGGATACGGTTTTTCATCGCCTGCTGGACAGCATGCCAGTCGGCCTGTTCGAAACGCTGCTGCGCCCCGGAAGTCACTTCGAGGAATCGACCATACTGAGCGTCGAAGCCTTGCAAAATGGTTTGAGCAATCAGTAATTCCAGGCCACGCGGCATTTAGCGCACTCATCAGGAGCAGAGAATTGCCGGATGCGGCGTAAACACCTTATCCAGCCTACGTTCGGCAACGGTTGTAGGCATGATAAGACGCGCAAGCGTCGCATCAGGCATCGTGCACCGATTGCCGGATGCGGCGTAAATGCCTTATCCGGCCTACAGTCAGCAACGTTTGTAGGTTGCTTAGAACTGCGATTCTTCAGTGGAGCCAGTCAGCGCGGTGACTGAAGACGTGCCGCCCTGAATAATAGTCGTCACTTTATCGAAGTAACCTGTACCCACTTCCTGCTGGTGAGATACGAAGGTATAGCCATCTTTCGCGGCGGCAAATTCCGGCTGCTGCACTTTCTCAACATAGTGCTTCATACTTTCGCCCTGCGCATAAGCGTTTGCCAGGTCGAACATGTTAAACCACATGCTGTGGATACCTGCCAGGGTGATGAACTGGAACTTGTAGCCCATATCCGACAACTGCTGCTGGAAGCTGGCAATAGTTTTGTCGTCGAGGTTTTTCTGCCAGTTGAACGACGGCGAGCAGTTATAAGCCAGCAGTTTGCCCGGATATTTCGCGTGGATAGCTTGTGCAAAGCGACGCGCCAGTTCCAGATCCGGCGTGGAGGTTTCACACCAGACCAGGTCAGCATATGGCGCATACGCCAGGCCACGGCTGATCGCTTGCTCAATGCCCGCATGAGTACGGAAGAAGCCTTCACTGGTACGCTCGCCGGTAATAAATTCGCTGTCATACGGGTCGCAATCTGAGGTGATCAGATCCGCCGCATCAGCATCGGTACGTGCAACCAGCAGGGTTGGAACGCCCGTCACGTCAGCTGCCAGACGCGCCGCGACCAGTTTCTGAATAGCTTCCTGAGTTGGCACTAAAACTTTGCCGCCCATGTGACCGCATTTCTTCACTGACGCCAGCTGATCTTCGAAGTGAACTGCCGCAGCACCGGCTTCAATCATCGCTTTCATCAGTTCAAAGGCATTCAGGACACCGCCAAAACCGGCTTCCGCATCGGCAACGATCGGCAGGAAGTAATCGACATAGCGCGGATCGCCCGGCTCAATGCCCACGGACCATTGGATCTGATCGGCACGACGGAAGGTGTTGTTGATCCGCTCCACCACAGCTGGCACCGAGTTTGCCGGATAGAGCGACTGATCCGGATACATGCTGGCCGCCAGGTTAGCGTCCGCCGCTACCTGCCATCCCGACAGATAGACTGCTTCAATACCCGCTTTCGCCTGTTGCAGCGCCTGACCGCCAGTCAGTGCACCGAGGCTGTTGATGTAGCCTTTTTTCGACTCACCGTGCAGCAGACGCCACATTTTCGCTGCGCCCAGTTGCGCCAGCGTGCATTCAGGATTGACTGAACCGCGTAATTTCACCACATCTTCCGCACTGTATGGGCGAGTAATGCCTTCCCAACGCGGTTGAGTCCACTCTTTCTGTAATTCTTCAATTTGTTGTGTACGGGTTTTCATGTGCAGATGCTCCATAGTTATGTGGTGGTTTACGCTAACAGGCGGTAGCCCGGCAGGGTCAGGAAATCAATTAACTCATCGGAAGTGGTGATCTGTTCCATCAAGCGTGCGGCATCGTCAAAACGGCCCTGGGAGAAACGTTCTTCGCCCAGTTCGCTGGCAATGACTTTCATCTCTTCGCCCAGCATCTGGCGGAACAAGGCTTTGGTCACCGGTTTGCCATTGCTCAACGTTTTTTGATGATGGATCCACTGCCAGATCGAGGTACGGGAAATTTCAGCCGTCGCCGCATCTTCCATCAGGCCATAAATCGGCACGCAGCCGTTGCCGGAGATCCACGCTTCGATGTACTGCACAGCCACGCGAATGTTGGCGCGCATACCTTCTTCGGTGCGTTCACCATCACAAGGTGCCAGCAGCTGATCGGCAGTAATCGGCGCGTCTTGTTCGCGCAATACTTCAAGCTGATTTTTACGGGAGCCGAGAATATCGTTGAATACCGCCATTGCCGTGTCCGCAAGGCCTGGGTGAGCGATCCATGTGCCATCGTGACCGTTATTGGCTTCCAGCGCTTTATCCGCTTTTACTTTGTTGAGCACCTGGTTATTACGCTCTTCATCTTTGCTCGGAATAAACGCTGCCATGCCGCCCATCGCAAAAGCACCGCGTTTATGGCAGGTTTTAATCAGCAGGCGTGAGTAAGCATTCAGGAATGGTTTATCCATCGTCACGGCCTGTCTGTCTGGCAGGACACGATCGGGATAGTTTTTCAACGTTTTGATATAGCTGAAGATGTAATCCCAGCGACCGCAGTTCAGACCAACAATATGGTCGCGCAGCGCGTGAAGGATTTCGTCCATCTGGAACACCGCGGGCAGCGTTTCAATCAGCAACGTCGCCTTGATGGTGCCGCGCGGCAGATTAAAGCGATCTTCTGCATAGCTGAAGACTTCGCTCCACCAGGCCGCTTCCTGCCAGGACTGGGTTTTCGGCAGATAGAAATAGGGACCGCAGCCCTTTGCCAACAGTGCCTGATAGTTGTGGAAGAAATAGAGCGCAAAATCAAACAGGCTACCGGGGATTGCCTCACCACGCCAGGTGACATGTTTTTCCGGCAAGTGCAGACCGCGTACCCGACAAATCAAAACCGCTGGATTGGGCTTGAGCTGATAAATTTTGCCTGCTTCATTGGTATAGCTGATGGTACCGTTAACCGCATCGCGCAGGTTAATTTGCCCGTCGATCACTTTGTTCCAGTCTGGTGCCAGTGAATCTTCGAAATCGGCCATAAAGACTTTCACATTGGCGTTCAGTGCGTTGATCACCATCTTGCGCTCTACCGGGCCAGTTATCTCTACGCGGCGGTCTTCTAAGTCCGCAGGAATCCCGCGAATTTTCCAATCAGCATCGCGAATGGAAGCCGTTTCCGAAATAAAATCAGGCAACGTTCCGTTATCAATATCTTGCTGCTGCTGAATGCGCGCTGCCAGAAGTTTATTGCGTTGTGGCGTAAAATGCGTCACCAGCTCAGTCAGAAATTCTACCGCTTCGGCAGTAAGAATTTGCTTCTCCTGCTCGCCATACGGCCTTGTGAAAGCCAGTTCATCGGTTGTTGTTGCCTGTTCAGTCATCGTGCAGCTCCTCGTCATGGATCCGAAAACTTCCCCTCTGTGAACGAAGGAATGTTGTGCGCTTTTCGTTCAGCACAACTAAGACTACTCATTTAAAATGCAAAAACAAAAACAATTTCCATTTTAATTAAAAATACTTGATAACTTATTGATAACAATATGAATAAAATTTATTCACTTTCTGAGGTGCGTTTCGGAAATAAAAAAGGCACCCGAAGGTGCCTGAGGTAAGGTGCTGAATCGCTTAACGATCGACTATCACAGAAGATTAATCCAGCGTTGGATTCATGTGCCGTAGATCGTATGGCGTGATCTGATAGACGTAATAGTTGAGCCAGTTGGTAAACAGCAAATTACCGTGACTACGCCAGCTCGCTCGCGGTTTGTTTTGCGGATCGTTGTGCGGGAAATAGTTATACGGTACATCCGGGTCTAGTCCGGCTTCCACATCGCGGAAATATTCCTGCGCCAGCGTTTGCGCATCATATTCGGGATGGCCCGTCACAAAGGCAATGCGCTTATCTTTGCTGGCAAACAGATATGCATCCCCTTCTTCCGTCTCTGCCAGAATTTCCAGATCGGTGTAATCACGAATCAACGCTGCCGGAAAGTCAGCATAGCGCGAATGCGGTGCCAGGAATGAATCATCAAAGCCACGCGTCAGAAGCGCATGAGGATGGAGAATATGATGCTCGTAAACGCCAGAGAGTTTGTCGGTGCGAGTTTGCTTAGGAATGCCGTAGAGGATATTGAGCGCGGCCTGTACCGCCCAGCAGACAAACAGCGTCGAGGTGACGTGATCTTTCGACCACTCCAGCACCTGTTTGATCTGCGGCCAGTAAGCGACATCATTAAACTCCACCAGGCCCAGCGGCGCACCGGTTACAATCAGACCGTCAAAGTTCTGTTCCTGAATATCTTCAAAGTTACAGTAGAAGTTGTTCAGATGCTCTGCGGGCGTGTTGCGCGATTCACGGGAATCGATGCGCAACAGCTGAATATCGACCTGCAAAGGTGAGTTTGAAAGCAGGCGCAGAAACTGATTTTCAGTTTCAATCTTCTTCGGCATCAGGTTAAGGATCAGAACCTTAAGTGGACGAATTTCCTGACCAGACGCACGAGAAGTTGTCATCACAAACACGTTTTCTTCACGCAAGAAATTGACGGCGGGTAGCTCGTCCGGCACACGAATCGGCATAACCTGATTACCTCACTACATACGCTTATACGTTTAGACATCCAGATAGCTGAAGATAACCAGAAAATTTGCCAATGTCGAGCCTGCATGTTGAAGGTGAGAAAGTTTCAAGGAAAAGGCTACGTTAGAATATAAGAATGACGAAAAGGAGAGAAAATGGTTATTAGTATTCGCCGCTCACGGCATGAGGAAGGGGAGGAACTCGTTGCGATTTGGTGTCGATCTGTCGATGCCACCCACGATTTTTTATCAGCAGAGTATCGGGCCGAGCTGGAAGAGCTGGTGCGTTCCTTTCTGCCGGAAGCACCGTTGTGGGTCGCGGTTAATGAACGGGAGCAGCCGGTTGGGTCTATGTTGTTAAGTGGGCAGCATATGGATGCGCTGTTTATCGATCCTGATGTGTGCGGCTGCGGCGTGGGTCGGATGCTGGTGGAGCATGCGCTCTCGATGGCACCGGAACTGACAACCAACGTTAATGAGCAAAATGAGCAGGCGGTTGGGTTCTATAAGAAGGTGGGTTTTAAGGTTACGGGACGCTCTGAGGTGGACGATTTGGGGAAACCGTATCCGTTGCTGAATCTGGCGTATGTGGGGGATAAGCCGCCCCTGCCGTGCCTGCCCAAGCTGGAGAAGACGCGCCAGCGTCGCACCCGGCATTTTTTTCACCAACGCAAAAAGGCCATCCTGACGGATAGCCTTTCGCTT